>JBJESH010000001.1:0-7005 GCA_051882695.1 Oscillospiraceae bacterium
GTCAATGCGGAGGTATAGCCTATTGTACCGAACATAGAGTTTGGATTTGAAGCGGAAGCAGCATCGGGATTCGGACGGAGAATACCGACAAGCTTTAAATCATATCCATTCTCTATCAAAAGCTCCATTGAAGCCTCGTCGTCACGCATATCCTGCCATTTGCCGTCTGTTCCCTTAGTATAAAAATCGGAATTGACCACCAGCTTGAACTGCGTACCGATAATATCATCGTACTCTATTTTTTTGCATGAGGACTCAATTTCCTCCTGCTTTGCAACAGCCGTGAAAATGTCGTTTATCTCATCGTCCGACATCATGCCCAGTGCATACACCGCAACGTCGCTTACTTCGTTGTTGCTGTCGAGGATAAGCACCACTTCATTAGCCGCCTCAGGCCATTTTCCGCTTACAAGGTCGTACTGCTCATAGACCATATCCGAGATAAGTCCGCCAGAGGTATCGGGGATAAGCTCCGACCAAAGCTCCACTGTTTCAAGGCGTGTGCTGAGCATAGATGTGAGCGTGTTTCCGCCCGAATTTCCGCCTATGGAGGGCAGTGCTGACATAATATCGGTGCTGTGATATTCGCCGTTTTCGCCGACAACATAGGTGTTCAGCTCCGCTGCGTATTGATACTGTATATCCGAAACATAATTATACAGTATCAATACGCAGCGGAGCTGAACACCTATGTTGTCGGCGAAAACATAGGTGTTCAGCTCCGCTGCGTATTGATACTGTATATCCGAAACATAATTATACAGTCCCGTGGTGCTTGTATCGGGATCCATTTCACGGTCTGTCCACACCTTGAAAGCGGTAAGGTTATTCTGTATATCCTCTCCCGTGAAAGCCGCATTGAACATTTCATACATACGGTCGTTTGAATATACTGCGTCAAGCTCGTGTCGGCTGTCGTCGTTCATTATCTCCTGCCTGCTTGAAAGCAGCGTTGTTATTCCCGACTCCTTTTCCTGTATGGAGATAGGGTATGAAGACAAGGTATCACGCTGAATACTGTCTACATAATCCTGAATGCCTGTGGAAATTGAAAGTATAAGCGCAATGCCGATAATTCCTATTGATCCTGCAAAAGAGGTAAGTAGGGTCCGTCCCTTTTTTGTTCTAAGATTGTTAAAGCTGAGGGAAAGCGCCGTCGTGAAGGACATTGATATTTTTTTGCGCTTTTGCGGCTCGGCAGACTCCTCCGCGGCATCGTATGGGTCGGTGTCGCCGATAATATTGCCGTCACGGAGCCTTACTATCCTTGTTGAATACTGCTCTGCAAGCTCGGGATTGTGCGTTACCATAATAACCAGCTTGTCCTTGGCAATTTCCTTTAAAAGCTCCATTATCTGAATACTTGTTTCCGAATCCAGCGCACCCGTCGGCTCGTCTGCAAGGAGAATATCGGGATTATTTATCAGCGCACGAGCAATAGCAACACGCTGCATCTGTCCTCCCGACATCTGATTGGGCTTCTTGTGGATATGGTCGCCCAGACCAACCTTTTTCAGCACCTCAACAGCCTTTTGCCGGCGTTCTTTTTTTGATACGCCTGCTAATGTCAGTGCAAGTTCAACGTTGGCGAGCACGCTCTGATGAGGGATAAGATTGTAACTCTGAAACACAAAGCCTATGGAATTATTGCGATAAAAATCCCAGTCGGAATCCTTGTATTCCTTTGTTGATATCCCGTTGATTATCAGATCACCGCTTGTATAGCGGTCAAGTCCTCCGATAATATTAAGCATAGTGGTCTTACCCGAGCCGCTCTGCCCGAGTATGGATACAAATTCGTTTTCACGAAAGCTTATGCTGACGCCCTTTAATGCGTCCTGCTTCAGATCTCCCGTGACATAGGTTTTAACAATATTTTTTAATTGCAGCATTTTATGTGATGCCTCCTTTTCATCGGCATTATAGCATATCAAAATAAACTAACGGACAACTCAAAATAAATCGAAGATAAATTTATAAGTTTATCTTGACGTATATTTGAGTGATATACTATAATGAGAAAAGGAGGAGTTTTTATGTTTAACATTCTTGTTGCCGAAGATGATGAAGATATGCGTGAGCTGTTCTGTACCGTGCTTTCTGACAGCGGATATAATACCATTCCCGCCGCCGACGGTGCGGAAGCTCTTGATATAATGGATAAGGAATATATTGACCTTATCGTTGCCGATATAATGATGCCGAATATGGACGGATACGAACTGACAAAATCTCTCCGTGACGCAAAATATGACCTGCCTATACTTATGGTCACTGCAAAGGAGCAGTTTGACGATATGCAGAAAGGATTTCGTGTAGGTACCGATGATTATATGATAAAGCCTGTCAACGTCAAAGAGCTTGTACTTCGTGTTGAAGCACTTCTGCGGCGTGCAAAAATATCAAGCGAAAAGAAGATAACCGTGGGAAAAACAATGCTTGATTATGATGCACTTACAGTGACTATCCACGGAAAAGAAACTATTTTGCCGCAAAAGGAATTTTATCTGCTTTATAAGCTGCTGTCCTACCCCAATAAAATTTTTACCCGTCAGCAGCTTATGGACGAAATATGGGGAATGTTCTCCGAAACGGACGAACGTACCGTCAATACGCACATAAATCGTCTGCGTGATAAATTTCAGGGCTGCGATGATTTTGAAATTGTGACGGTAAGAGGACTTGGCTACAAGGCGGTGAAAAAAGTTGAATAAAAAGCGGCATTCAAAGCTGTGGCTGTATTTTTCGGGCGTAGTTTTTATAACGGGATTTCTTGTATTTACAATTACCGCATTGATATGGCTTTTGCTTTTTGAACTGGAAATAATACAGATCGACCCTCATACAAAAAAGGTTCCCATAGTATTGTTTTTGTTCGGAAGTATGCTGCTGGGAACCACCATTGCTTTATTTGTGGGAAAGCATATCATTCGTCCGATACAAAATATATGCAACGCTTTTGATGAGCTTTCAAGGGGAAATTTTGATGTTAAGGTTCCTGAAAATGAACGCATTGAGGAAATACGGGAAATGGCTCAGCATTTTAATTCTATGACCTATGACCTTGCTCATATAGAAACTCTCAGGACAGATTTTGTGGCGAATGTTTCCCACGAGTTCAAAACGCCGATAGCGTCTATTGAGGGATACGCTGCCCTTTTGCAGGGCAACAGGCTCACTCCGGAAAAACACAGCCGATATGTTGAGAAGATACTCGACAATTCGCGCAGGCTGTCCGGTCTTTGCAGCAGTATTCTTATGCTCTCAAAGCTTGAAAATCAGGAGATGATACTTGATAAAAAAGAGTACCGCATTGACGAGCAGATAAGAATGGCAATACTGATGCTTGAAAGCAAGTGGTCTGCAAAGAATATTGAGTTTGAGCTTGATCTGCCCAAACAGCGGTATTTCGGCAGTGAGCAGCTTATGGGTCAGATATGGATAAATATTATTGATAACGCCATAAAGCATTCGCCCGAGGGCAGCGTTATTGAAATCAATATGTGCAAGGAAAATGATATACTGAAAATATCCGTGACAGACCATGGCGACGGCATGACGGAGGAAGTGCAAAAGCATATTTTCGATAAATTCTATCAGGCTGACACCTCCAGAAGCTCCGAGGGCAATGGACTTGGGCTTGCGCTTGTTAAAAGGATACTTGACCTGTGCGGAGGAAGCGTTGCTGTCAGAAGTGCTCCCTGCGAAGGAGCGACATTCGTCATTTCTCTTCCGCTGTAAAGTTTACCGTGAGTTTTAATTTGTGTGTTATACTTTGTAATATCAAAAACTTTTCGGAGGTATTACTATGGTATTATATTTCAGCGGAACGGGAAACAGCAGATATGCCGCAAAAAGAATTGCGGAAATATCGGGTGACGAGCTGATCTCCATAAATGATAAGATCAAAAATAAGGATTACAGCGATGTACGAACAGATAAAGCCCTTGTTTTTGTGGGACCTGTTTACGGAGGAAGATTTCCTCGCATCATGGACGACTACATAAAAAGAGTTACCTTTATCGGCTCAGATAATGTTTATTTTATAGCGACCTGTGCGGCAACGCCCTGGCTTACCGTAAAATATGCAAAAAAACTTTGTGAAGAAAAGAAATTTTCCCTGAGAGGATTTAACTCAGTGGTAATGCCTCAGGGATATATTGCAGGCGGAGGCACTCAGCCCAAAGAAGTGAATGACAAGATTCTCGCCGAAGCCGAGCCGAAGATAATGGAAATTGCTGCAAAAATTCGGGATAACAAGTCACTTGCCGAGGAAAAGCCGGGCAGCGGATTTATGTCCAAGGTGCTTAATCCCATAATGTACTCTGTGATGATAAGTGCAAAGCCGTTTACTGTCACAGATAAGTGTTCCGGCTGCGGTAAATGTGCAGAGCGTTGTCCGCTTAATAATGTCAAACTTTCAGATGGCAAACCTGTATGGGGAAATGACTGCACTCATTGCATGGCTTGTATTGCGGGTTGCCCTTGTGAAGCTATTGAATACGGAAAGAAAACTCAGGGCAAGCCGAGATATTATCTTGGCGATAAGTAATTTGAATCAACACATCTTATACACGCTGCGTTACACTCCATAAAGCTCATACCAATTAGCTTTACACACATACACACCTATTTTACATCTTATATATTATTACTTTTAAAGCAAAAGAGGTTTGTTCCATATACAGAACAGACCTCTTTTGGACTTTATTCTATTGTATCAACCGCTTTGCATGGTAGCTTCTCTAATTATAACTGTAAACACGCGGTTTTAGAGGCATTAACCACATTAAAAGTTATTTTTTGCAAGTTATAGCAAATGGCGATATTGCGTGGTTTGAGCCAATCTTACTTTTGGTGTTTTAAGGTCATTTTTAGCTGTTTTTGTGTACTTGGTGCACAAATAGTACACAAATTCATTAATCTCACGACTCGCGATTTTCAAAGCATTAAATCATTCCAACAAATATTTTATATGTCATACTTCATTATGAAAATATTAATGTCAAAGGAATATCTGATGTATCGCTTAAGTATCCTTCTGAGCAACAAAGTATACTAGATTTACAACATGAATACAATACTAAAAAATAATGATATATTTCCAAAACAAAATACTTAATATAAACTATCTGCCAAGTATATACTTTGTTCTACCACCGTTACCCACTTTAACAAGCAAGCCCTTATCCACCAGCTCATTAAGCGTAGTAATAGCAGTTGTCTGCGAACACCCCGTCAGTTCCTGAACAACAGGTCGGGTAATACTTTCATGGCTGTCCATATACTCCATTATAAGCTTTTCTCTTGAAGAAAGTGCTGTTGTTTTTTTGCTGTCATACTTATAAAAATTAAGGTTTGGAAGCGTAATCTTAAACGCATTATCGGTTATTTCAATCGTAGGCTCAACACCCTTATCAGCATAGCATTCCTTTATCTTAGGCATACCTGTGCCGTAAGCTTCAATCAGGTGCAGTCTGTAAAAAACATCGGCAAGATTACGGTTTCTTAAAATAGACAGCCCAAGCATTATATCATTTTTTGTAATACCCTTTACAAGTCCGCCTATTGTGATAATTTCAAGCCTGTTATCATATACACTTATCAGCGTGCTTGCAGAAAAGCTGTATTCACGATGAACTATCGCATTAAGCAACGCTTCACGGATAGCTTCCATAGGGTAATCGTAACGGTCTATCCTCTCCAGACCTACATAATCAGCCTGAACATGATTAAACATCTTAATTGCACCATAAGCTTCATCAAGCTGTTTGAACAAAGAGCCTTCAAATTCTTTTCTGTCCTTAAAAACTGTTCTGTTTGCACCTTCAAATGCTGCAAATTTTATGGTGTGTACGCACTGGTCTGATAAAAGCTGTCCCAGATTTGAGAAAGTTCCATCATCGGATATAATTCCTAAAGTACGCTTCTGCTCATCTGCAAACGCTACTTTTCTGTCCTTGAAATATTTTTCGGCATATTCAAATGTAAGCTGCTGATTCAAGGAACGAGCTGTTTCATAGTTATCCCCCGCAGCTTCTTTTATCATTTTAAGTATTTCTGCCTCTGAAGCAGGAACAGTGCTTGCACCTCTGCGTACAAATACGCCCTCAGGACGCAAACCTTTTGAGCCGATATAATACGGATACCCTGTTCCGTGCTGAACTTTAATTCTTACAATCTGCTTGTCATCTTTTGTTTCAACATTTACTGTCGTAAACATAGATACATCGGGTCTGATTGAATCACAGATTGAATTTACCACGCGGAGTTGACAATCATCAATATCGTCAACACCGCATACTGTGCCGTCATCTTCTATTCCGATATACAGACTTCCTCCATCACAATTAGCGAATGCAATTATCGTTTTCTTAATATCATCAATGTATTCACGCTTGAATTCTGTTGTATTATTCTCAATCATATCCGTTCTCCTTACAGTTATCTAACAATCTAACAGTTATCTAACAATATTATAACTGTTAGATTGTTAGATGTCAAGGTTTTTTATTATTATTAACCCAATTACTTGAATCTAACATTTTTATAGTCTTAATGTAAAAAGCAAACTGCCTCAAGGAATACCATGCCTCTTTCTTTACAGTTGTTTTTTCATTCGAAATATTTGAGAAAAATACAATTTTTGATATTTAATAAAATTTCCATTTGTCGAGCAGTTTATCATTACAGCACTCAACGAGTGCTGGGATTTTTTCGTTGCTAAAGAGATCTCATACGCATATTGTGTTCAAACCCTGCAACCGTTGAATTGGTCAACGTATAAACCGAATTAATCAGCGATGTTGTCATGAAAGGTCTATCCAGCTGATCTTAGCGGACACCGTAAAAGGTGCACAAAAGGTGCACAAAAATCATTTTTTTAGCAATCCCTCAAAAAGAAGAACGCCGCAGATAACGTATCAACGCAGCTGCAATAAGGATACAAACCTATCTCATCAATCCGAACCATCACTTCAACTGGCTCGGATTTTATTTTCATTC
>JBJESH010000002.1:0-1736 GCA_051882695.1 Oscillospiraceae bacterium
AGCCGGGTTTTGTCGTGTGCGGAAATCTATCTGGGCGAATCGTCGCCGAAACGCTCAAGCCGTCTTTGCAATGCGCCTGCCGAGCAGACAATAACGCATTGTTCCAAAATGACGTTGCATCGGGTAGGGTTTACATGGCAGTACGGTCTCCCGCACTCCGGTGAGCTCTTACCTCGCCTTTCCACCCTTGCTGAAAAAATCAGCGGTATATCTCTGTTGCACTTTCCCTAAGGTCGCCCTCGGCTGCCGTTAGCAGCTACCCTGCTCTGTGATGCCCGGACTTTCCTAACGCGTCAGCGTTCAACCGCATAGCTTACTCGCGGTATTTATTATATCACAGGGCAGGGGAGATGTCAAGAAAATTAAACACAATTCCTAAATATATAATATGAAATTTGTCATAAACATTATTGTAAAATTGTCCGGAGTATGTTATACTTGTTTTGGGGATGGCACCCATAACAAAAAACGGCATACAATTTAATATTCTAAGGCAAAGGGGGAGAAACCCATAGAAAAAAACGTAATTGTCACAGACGAATTCGGAAACGAGATCGGCCGCACTTACCCAAAACGGGCAAGAGGACTGGTTAAAAACGGTCGGGCAGAGTATGCCTCGGACTGTGAAATAAGGCTTTTGCATTACAATTCGCCGCATACTCATGCTTCTGAAAATATGGAGGATATTATTATGAGTAATGTTATAAATTTCAATGCAAGAGAATTCAAGCTTGACGCTTCCTGCGAAAGCAATGTGGGCAGCAGAATGATCGTCACGGATGTAAACGGCGGCAATATCGAGATCTTTGAAATTGGCGATTGGCGTTGGGCGTGGACGCAGATCAAGTGTACAAAACAGCTTGAGCCGAATACCGATTACATATTCCGCTTTGCGATGACGGGCGGTATCAACGATACCAATGACGCAGTTTCGCAGTTTATAATCTACTCCGATGAAAACTGGGAGGACAGATATGTTTATCCCCTTGACAAAAGCAGGTTTAAGCCTGTTCTCAGCAAGAGAGGAGAAGACGGTTTGCTGAGGGTATACGAAGTCCCGTTTAACAGCGGCGAAAGCGGAAATATCAGCTTCATTTTAGTTGCACAGCACGCAGTTGCAAGGTTTATGCCTGCGCTTGATAACGAAGCGTACTCCGAAATGGAGGATCTGACCTATGAGCAGTTGTGGAATGAACGTATTAAGCCAATCGACAAGCCGGAGGTTACTGTTGATGATGGCAATTATGACAGTGATAACGGCTCAATTGATTTGTCGGGAGCGGTAATGTCCAGAAGCACTCTTAATGCAATTCTTGAAAGAGCTAAATTCGGCTGCAATATAGACCTTTCGGGAGCTGTTATAAGTGAAGAGTAAACGCATTGAATAACATACCATAAAATCAGCATCCTCCTGTGTGCATTGCCGCAGGAGGATGCTTCGTATTCTGATATACAAATAAAAAACCGACACTTAAAAGCATCGGTTTTGTAATTTATTTAAATTGTGGCTATACAGCACATTAAATGTTCTGGCGGACTCACTCCAATACTTCAGATTTTAAGTTTACTCAGATACATTTTTTTCATAGACACCGCTTCCTTTCAGAATATTGCGGAACGTCTCTGCTTATGCCATCGGACTCACTCCCTAAAATTCATATTCCTTTCGAGACAATGTGAAGCACCACATATAACGTTCATCTCCTATGGAATTATTTATCAAGAGAATGGACTTA
>JBJESH010000003.1:0-6945 GCA_051882695.1 Oscillospiraceae bacterium
CAACCTTGCAGAGCGCTTTTAAGGCGGCGCTGCGGCGCCAAGTTAAGAGTTTCGCTCGTTGCGACGAGCGACCAAAGGGCTTCCGCCCTCTGGACACCTGACCAGCGCGGCTGCGCTGGACCAGCTATAAAACAAACGCTTTGAGTTCGTTTGGTTAAATATCCCTTAGAAAAGTCCCGAAATGTTTCCGTTGTTGTCGCAGTCTATTTTCAGCGCCGCAGGAGCCTTGGGAAGTCCCGGCATTACCATGATGTCGCCTGTGAGAGCAACTACAAAGCCTGCACCTGCCGAAAGCTTTACGTCACGGACGGTAATTACAAAGTTCTCAGGCTTGCCCAGCTTTGTGGGGTCGTCGGAAAGCGAATACTGTGTCTTTGCAACGCAAACGGGAATGTCACCGAAGCCGAGTGCTTCAATTTCCTTGATAGCCTTTTCAGCCTGACCGGTAAAGTTCACGCCGTCTGCACGGTAAATTTCCTTTGCGATGATGTTCAGCTTTTCCTTGATGGAAAGCTTCTCGTCGTAAAGCGGCTTGAAATCGGCTTCGCCCTTTTCGATAACTGCGCATACCTTCTGTGCAAGGTCTGTGCCGCCTTCGCCACCCTTTGCGAAAATTTCTGCAAGGGAGACCTCAACGCCCATTCCTGCGCAGAATTCCTTGATGTAAGCTATCTCGGCGTCGCTGTCGGTGTGGAAACGGTTGATTGCAACCACTACGGGCACGCCGAACTTGCGGATATTTTCAATATGTGTTTTCAGATTTACGATACCCTTTTTCAGAGCCTCAACGTTTTCTTCCGTAAGCTCAGCCTTGGGAACGCCGCCGTTGTACTTCAGCGCACGGATAGTCGCAACAAGTACAGCACATGAAGGCTTCAGACCTGCAAAGCGGCACTTGATGTCGAAGAACTTTTCAGCACCCAGGTCAGCACCGAAGCCTGCTTCTGTGATGCAGTAGTCGCCCAGCTTGAGAGCAAGCTTTGTGGCACGGACAGAGTTACAGCCGTGAGCAATGTTTGCGAAGGGTCCGCCGTGCATGATTGCAGGAGTGTTTTCAAGAGTCTGAACAAGGTTCGGCTTGAGAGCGTCCTTGAGAAGAGCGGTCATAGCGCCGTGAGCGCCTAAGTCACGGGCATAAACCGGAGTACCGTCATAGGTGTAGGCAACGAGGATACGTCCCAGACGTTCCTTCAGGTCGGTAAGGTCGGAAGCAAGACAGAGTATAGCCATTACCTCGGAAGCGACTGTAATGCGGAAGCTGTCCTGACGGGGAATGCCGTTTACCTTGCCGCCCATGCCGATAACAACGTTTCTGAGAGCACGGTCGTTCATGTCAAGACAGCGGTCTATCATGATACGGCGCTGGTCGATACCGAGAGCGTTGCCCTGCTGCATATGGTTGTCAAGCAGAGCGCAGAGAAGGTTGTTTGCAGCGGTAATAGCGTGCATATCGCCGGTAAAGTGAAGGTTGATGTCCTCCATAGGTACGACCTGTGCATAGCCGCCGCCTGCCGCACCGCCCTTTATTCCGAATACGGGGCCGAGAGAAGGCTCACGGAGAGCAAGAACTGCGTTTTTGCCGATCTTAGCCATAGACTCTGCAAGACCGACGGAGATAGTGGTTTTGCCCTCGCCTGCGGGAGTAGGATTGATAGCGGTAACGAGAATGAGCTTTCCGTCGGGATCGTTAGCGGTTTTTGAGAAAAGCGCCTCGGAAAGCTTAGCCTTATAGTGACCGTAAGGCTCGATATCGTCCTCGGAAATACCGAGATTTTCGGCGATAGTGCCGATTTTCAGCATTTTTGCCTGCTGAGCGATTTCAATATCTGACAGCATTGGTAAATTCCCCCTAACAAAACAAATAATAATTACAGTATATCACAATATAATGCTTTTGCCAACACTTTTTTATGAATTTTTCTGACAATACTTTACTATTAACGTTCAAGGTCTTCCAGCCAGAGCCTTACGCAGGCGTCTGAGGGCATTCTCCAGTCGCCTCTGGGCGAAAGGGTAACAGTACCGACTTTCGGACCGTCGGGCAGACAGGAGCGCTTGAACTGCTGTGAGAAGAAGCGGCGCAGGAAAACCGTCAGCCACTTTTTAATAGTATCCCTGCTGTAGGTTCCCTCAAAGGACTGCTCCGCAATGCGCAGTATCTTTTTCGGCGGATAGCCGCAGCGCACAAGATAATACAGAAAATAATCGTGAAGCTCATAAGGGCCAACAATATCCTCGGTCTTCTGGGATATCTCTCCCTCGGACGGCGGCAGAAGCTCAGGGGAAACAGGCGTTGCAAGAACGTCATTCAGTACCTCCGCAAGCTTCGCATTTTCGGTATTTGCGCTTTCGTATGCCACAAGATGGCGCACCAGCGTTTTCGGTACGGAAGCGTTAACTCCGTACATGGACATATGATCGCCGTTGTAGGTCGCCCAGCCGAGAGCAAGCTCGGAAAGGTCGCCCGTACCGATAACTATTCCGCCAAGCTTGTTGGCAATATCCATAAGCACCTGAGTGCGCTCTCTTGCCTGACCGTTTTCAAAGGTGACGTCAAGTACGGCTTCATCCTGACCGATATCCTCGAAATGACGGCGCACCGAGGCGGTAATGTCCACCTCTTTAAGTGTCACACCGTAAGCCTCGGCAAGATAGTATGCGTTGCTTTTTGTGCGCTTTGTAGTGCCGAAGCAGGGCATAGTAACTGCAATTATACCCTTGCGGTCGAGAGAAAGCATATCAAATGCGTGAACTGTAACGATAAGCGCAAGAGTGCTGTCCAGACCGCCCGAAAGTCCGATCACCGCAGTTTTGCAGCCGATGTGCCGCAAACGTGTGGCAAGTCCCGTTGCCTGCATTGTGAGTATCTCTTCGCATCTGCTGTTCAGGTCGGTCTTGTTTGAGGGTACAAAGGGCATAGGCGGAAAACGGCGCTTCAATTCAATATCCTTCGGCTTTACCGAGAACTGCACTTCCTCAAAAGCGCGTGCAGTATCGCGGCTTTCGCAGCAGTGGAAGGTGTTCACCTTTCTGCGCTCGGAAACAAGACGGTGCAGGTCTATCTCGCCGTAGGTCACTCCCGTGGTGAACTTTCTGCTTTCGCCGATGACCGTGCCGTTTTCGCAGATAAGGTTGTGTCCGCTGAAAACAAGGTCCTGTGTAGACTCGCCCATGCCTGCGTCAGCATAAATATATCCGCAGACAAGCCGTGCCGACTGGGACTTCACAAGCTGTACACGGTAATCGCCCTTGCCGATGACCTCGTCCGAGGCGGAAAGATTGCATATGAGAGTTGCTCCCGAAAGAGCAAGCCTTGTTGAGGGCGGCTCGGGGACCCACAGGTCTTCGCAGACCTCGATTCCCATAACAAGCTCGGGAATTTCCGCGCACTTAAAGAGCATATCTCCGAATGTGGTGTAAAAATCGTCCCCGGCTTCTTCCGCCAAAAACAACACGCCGCCCTGCCACGGGGTAAAGTGCCGTGCCTCGTAAAATTCCGAGTAGGCAGGAATATTCTTCTTCGGCACAAGACCGAGAATTTCGCCTTTGTTCAGAACAGCGGCGCAGTTGTAAAGCTTGCCGTGCAGCTCAAAGGGCAGTCCGACTACGATAAGAGCGTCACATTCCGCCGTTTCCGCCGAAATTTTCACAAGCGCATTTTTTGCGCCGTCCAGCAGGACCTTTTGCAGGAACAGATCTCCGCAGGTGTAGCCCGTGATGCACAGCTCCGGAAAAACAATTAAGGAAGCGCCGCCTTGGCAGGCTTCCTTTGCAAGCCTGATGATCTCGTCTGCGTTATAGCCGCAGTCAGCGACCTTTATATCGGGAGTTACCGCAGCAACTCTGAGAAAACCGTCTTTCATTTCGATCAGCCTTTCGGATTAAAATTATATGTTTATTATATCTCATATTGCCTTGATTTATTTTACCGCAGCAATTATCCTTTCGGCGATCTCATCGGCAGCACCGTTTCCGTCGGCAGTTACAGATGAGTTTGCTCTGTATAACGGAACTCTGCTGTCGTAAATAAATTCAAGCTCTTCCTTGGTGTTGCTCATAACTATGGGGCGGTTTTTGTCCCCCGATATACGGGAATAGCAGGTCTCGAAGGGTACGTCGATATAAACCACCGTTCCCGATTCCGAAGCGATATCCGAGTTTTCCTTCTTCAGCATAGCGCCGCCGCCGCAGGCGATAACACCGTTCTTTTGGGAAAGCTCCTTTATCACTTCGGTCTCGGTCTCACGGAAATACCGCTCACCCTTTTCCGAAAATATCTGAGGGATAGTCATTCCCTCCCGTTCAACGATGTAATCGTCCATGTCGAAAAGCTCACAGCCAAGCTTTTCGGCAAGAATTTTTCCCACAGTAGATTTTCCGCAGCCCATAAATCCGCATAAAAAAATTGATCTCATATATAGTCATTTTTCCAACAGGAAAAATGCACTCCTTTCAGTAAATTACTTTTCCGTATCTTCGCTCGGGATATCAGCCGTATATTCAAGTATCTTGCTTTTCAGCTCCTCCTCAAGACAGGAATAGAACATTGCAAAAATAACGTCCGCAAAGCCCAGCAGAAACATATTTTTGTTGGTAATTTCCGCAAGGGACGGCACATTGGTATAAATGTAGGTCTTGTACCAGTCCGCAGTAAAGGGCGGAAGCTTCTTGCCCTTCCGCACAAGGTATTTTGTTTCGAGGAAGGTCTCGGATATCATGTCCCGATAATTTTCCGCACCCTTGTCAACGACAGCCGTGTACAGACGGTAAAGCTGGTCGTCGGACATACAATCCTCACCGTTCCTGACATTTTTCAGAGTAGGTATACGCACCGCAAGGGAGTAGACCATCATCGGAAGCACTCTGTTGTATTCATCATTCTGCATTTCGCCGCAGGTCCTGTCGTCTATCCTCAGACCCAGCGCCTGAAGGCAGTCAGTGTCGGTAATATTGTTGAGAACGACCTTGAAAGCGTCCTTGATGCTGACATTGTAAAAATCATTTTCGGCAATGGAGTAAATATATTTCATTGCGTTGTAAAGGCTTACGCCGCCCTTGACAATAGCGTCCGCAAGACCGTTTATAGCGGCGGTTTCATTAATGAAAACCATTGTGAAGCTCCTTTCGGTTAATCTTTCTTGCCATAGGCGTCCTCACGGGTAAGCCGTTCCCACTGGGGCAATTTTATCTCAACGTGCTTTTTCTCCTGCTTTTCGGGAGCAGCACTTTCATCGGCGTTCTGAGCATAGCCTGCCATAAAGGCGTCGAAAAGGCTGTCAAATGCTTGTGGAACAAAAGGCTTTATCTCAACGGTATCGGGAGAGACCACCGTTGCCACCTGCGGAACAGCAGGTATTTCAGGCACGGAAGTCACGGCAGGAATAGCCGGCTTTGCTTCTTCGGGGGCAGCATTGCTTTCAGGCTGACTCTGAACGGCAGGGGTACCTGCATATCCGAATGGCTTTTCAACGGGAGCGTGAACGGTCTTGTTCTTTACCGCAAGCTTGACCTCTTCGCAAAGCCTGTCGGAGTAATCGAGAAATTCCTCAAACTGGCTCAATGAAGCTTCACCCATTTTGAAATTCCGCTTCATGTTTGAAAGGTACTGTGACCATTCCTTGAATTCGTTCTCGTCAAAGACCTTGCCGACGCGCTTGTACAGCGCATTGTAAAGCCTCTGGCTGTGCTTTTCCATTTCGGCAGGAAGAGTAAAGCTTTCCGCTTCGTGGTGAACGGCGCTTTCTGCGGAAGCCGTTTCATCCTCAGCAGGCGAAGAAGCCATCGCCTCCATTGCAATGCTTTCCACAAGCTCTTCGTACTGTCTGCGGCAGGTCTTGCCGGAGCTGTTCACCCTGTCGCAGCGTGGATTATCATCGGTAACGGTAAAAAATCTTCCGCAGCTTTCGCACTTGCGGAGGTATATTTTATCCTGCGCCATAAGCTCAAATTCAAGGTCAACAGCAGCCTTCAGGCTGTCGGGAAGATATATCTCGGCAGGATTTTCACGAATAGCCTCCAGCGTGAATTTCATATCTATCTCGCCGGGACGGGACATATTTTTAACATAGTTGTAAGCTTCCATAGCTATCTGGTCGCGAATTTTCGTGCAGTTGCGCTTTTCCATAACAGAAAGGTCCTGCCCCTGTGAAAGCGCCTCGGAAAAGCGGCGGTAGATAGCCTTTGAGACCTTGCTTACCGCAAACGCAGCATTTGGCAGAGTAGCCGGTGTGCAAAGCCTTACCGACGGCAGAGCATTGGGCGGACAGCCCAGCTCATTTGCAGCCACCGATACCGCAAGGTCGAAATATTCCTTTCTTGTGCGGATAGTCTCATCGGAAAGTATCTCGCCCTGTTTATCTGTACCGAAAATGAATTCTATCTTGTTCCGTGCGTATTCCTGCAGGCGGACAATGCTTGTCCAGCGGTTCATGGCACGGTTTGTCTTGTATTCGGAAATGCGGCGGAAAATAGCGGTCTCGTACTGATTTTTCGGAGAGATGCACCTTGCCCAGAGCTCTTCAAGACCGATGCGCTCGCTGTGACAGATGTATTCGATGATGCAGTCCGTGACTATTTCGGAGTAATCAGTCGCAATGCACGCTTCAATGTAAGGGTGCGCACGGCATACAACGGTTTTTGCGTTGGAGATGATATTCTGCGGAAGCCTGCCCGTTTTGCGCGCAGTACGTCCTGCCTCGATGCACTGTTCCCAGAAATAGGTGAAATCAAATTCAATAAAATGCATCAGGGTCTTGGATAATTCGAGCTTATAGAAATTATTGTTATCGTAAACGGCAAATCTCACAATGCGGTTTTCCATTCCCAAAGTCCTCTCCGGCGCAAGCCAATACAGAAAATTTGTACATATAGAATTATTATATCACACTTTTTTGAATTTTTCAATTATTTTGACAAAAAAACAACATTGCTCAAACCGAAAAAAAT
>JBJESH010000004.1:0-6929 GCA_051882695.1 Oscillospiraceae bacterium
GGAAGGCAGTAACTTGCCAAACGGAAAGGGTAAAGCAGGAATATGCAGGTGAAAAGATGATTAAAAATAACACAAAAATCGAGTATACGCAGGTGGTCTGGGAGATCACTTCATTGCTTCAGAAGGCAGAATCCCTTGAAGAAGCACTGCGTACCAGTCTTGGGGAAGTTGTAAAGGCTGTCGGTGCTGAGGCAGGCACGATCTGGTTTTACAACGTAAACGGTGATAAAAGAATTTATCCATCCTTTACTATTGGCGGAGCAGATCTGACAGGCCTCAACCTTGAGCTTGGAGAAGGAATTGCAGGTACGGTAGTAAAAGAGGGAAAATCCACCGTAGTAAAGGATTGCCGGAATGATAAGCGATGGGCAGGCCGTTTTGATGAAACTACGGGATTTGTGACAAAAAGTATGATCTGTGTACCTCTCGTAAACAGATATGAGGTCATAGGCTGTATTCAGATAATCAATAAAAAAGACGGTTCTCTGTTCAATGATGATGATATAAGTCTGTGTGAAAATCTAGCTATGCTGACTGCTATTGCAGTAGACGGCAAGGGACTTAATCTTGGCTTTTCGGAGAGCAGGAAGTCGATTATTTCTTTGAAGAATGTAACAAAGACCTTTGGTACAGGAGAAACTAAGCTCCAGGTACTGAAAGGAGTCAATCTTGATATCAGAGAGGGAGAATTTCTTGTAATTCTGGGTGAATCAGGCTGCGGCAAATCCACTATGCTCAATATCATTGGCGGTATGGATCAGCTTACCACGGGAACATTTCTTTTCGATGGCAAAGACTATTCTAAGGCGGATGAAAAGACCTTGACGGAGTACCGCAGACATTCTGTGGGATTTATTTTCCAGGCTTACAATCTGATGCCTACTCTTACCGCAGAGGAAAATCTTGATTTTATCGGGGAATTATGTGATAACTCCATGGACGCAGCAGAGGCTCTGGAACGGGTAGGCCTGTCGCAGCGAAAGGATAACTATCCTGCGCAGATGTCGGGCGGTCAGCAGCAGCGTGTATCCATAGCCAGAGCACTTGTGAAGAAGCCGAGGATCATTCTTGCCGATGAGCCGACAGCAGCACTTGACTATGAAACAAGCATCGAGGTGCTGACAGTTCTTGAAGAGGTTATCAAATCAGGTACAACTCTTTTGATGGTAACGCATAATGAAGAGATAGCCAAAATGGCAAATCGTGTTATACGCATGAAGGGCGGAGTAGTTGCGGAGGTTATCGTAAACAGACACCCTGCAAGTGCAAAGGAGTTAGTATGGTAAAAAGGAAGGCAAGGACAAAACATCTTTTAAGAACTATAAAGAAAAACGGAGTATCCTTTTTTGCTGTGGCATTTATTGCAGCAACAAGTATTGCTATTTTTCTTGGACTGCAATCCTCTGCAACCGCTATACTGAAGGAAACAAACCGCTATTTCATTACAAATCGTATGGAATCCTTGGAGATCACCTGTGCAAATGGTATCACAAAGGAAGATATAGAAGCAATTGCAGGCTGGGACGGAGTTGATGCCGCAGAGGGCGGATATTCCGCTATGGCATTAATGAACAGCGAAAGTGAAAAAATAACGATACAAGCACGTTCCTTGTGCAGCAAAATGAACGACCCCGTTATTATCGAGGGTACTCTTCCCTCTGCTCCGGATGAAGCTGCCGTTGAGGAAAAATTTGCTAATGAGCATGAAATAAAGCTCGGAGACAAGATCACATTAGAACATGACGGTATGTTTGTTTCGGATACATTCAGCGTTACAGCAATCATAAATGAACCTTTTTTCTGCTGCGCCACAGTTCGTGACGCCCGAGGAAAAAGCACGGAGGGACTTGGTTCTGCTTCCTACTACATAATGCTTACCGAGGCTGCTTTTGATCCTTCTTATTACAGTGACTGCTATACAACTGCGTTTGTAAAAAATAATGCATTGGATAACTATTTTTATTTTTCCGATGAATATAAAAGGCAGGAAGAAGTATTCAGAGATAAACTGGATACACTCGCACAAGAACGTGCCAAGCAGCGTTATGATTCCCTTACGGGTGATGCAGAATCGGAAATAGAGGACGCAAAGCTCAAAATATCCGACAGCGAAAAGGAACTGTCAGATGCAGAGTGCGACATCAAAGAAAACAAGGAAAAGCTTGATAAGGCGCTTGAAGAAATTGAAGCAAATCTCACACTTATGGGTCTTGATACCGATCTTGATGCTGCATTGACCCAACTGGATATGCTCGGAGAAGCGGCACTTCCATTAAAGAATTCTATTCTTGATTATCGTGAGGGCATTGCTCAGATAGAGGATGCCGAAGCTGAGCTGAATGATTCCCGTGAGGAGCTGGAGAATGCAAAGGCAGAGCTTGCAGATGCAGGGGAGAAGGCAGCGGACATTCAGCTAAAGGACTGGATAATTTCTGTCAGAAATGATGTGGGAGATATCCGAGGTGTAAAAACTATTGTAGACGGGATTTACGGCCTGAGCTATTCCATGTCAATTATTTTTCTGCTGGTGGCAGTCGTTGTCTGCCATGCGGCAATATCAAGAATGATAGATGAGCAGAGAACGCTCATCGGCGCACAAAAAGCATTAGGATTCAGTTCCAAAGAAATTCTGAATCACTATATGCTTTATAACGTGCTGTGTGCCGTTCTCGGTATTTTGATCGGCTGGCTCGCCAGTGTTGTTATTGTGGAGAATTTGGTTATACATATTTTCAAGCCGAACTTCCTGCTCCAAAGCATTTCGATCACTTTTGCATTGAAGGAAGCCTTGATTACAGCAGTAATTTGTCTGGGTGTATTTTTAATATCCACTTATGCAGCCTGCGCAAAGCTGGTTCGCATGCCTGCAACGGAATTGCTGCGCGGCGAAGTTCCCGTGCGCGGAAAGGGATTTTTCTTTGAGAAATGGCAGAGCTTTAAAAAGCTGAACCTATATTCACGAACCATGATCAAAAATGTATTGAGTGATAAAGGACGTATGATGACAACGATCATGGGCGTTGTGGGCTGTATTGCCCTTTTGGTAATATGTTTTTCTCTCAAGCTTGCAATCGAGAATTCTTCCGTAATGCAGTTTGATGATTATTTCCTGTATGATGATCGATTGGTAATCGACAGCAGCGTCGGCACAAAAGAGGATTTTGAAAAAGTGCTGAAAGAGGAAGAAATAAGCTATACTGTTATTCAGGACAAGCTGAAGAATTTCAGGGTAAACGGCGGAAGCTGGGAAAACGCTCATATCATAGCTGCCTCGGATTTTGATAAGCTTGGGGAATTTATGCTCGTTTGGGATGTTAACACAAAGAGCAATGCTGCTGTTCCCGAGAACGGTGTGCTGGTTTCGCGCAAGTGCGCAGAGCTTAATGATATATCCGAGGGCAGCACGGTAGAATTCATGGATTCGGAAGGAAACCCCAAGGAGTTTAACGTTGTGGGAGTTATTGAGCATTACCTTCCGTATCATCTCTTCGTCACGACCGACAGTTATTATGAGTCTGCCATGGGCGAAGAAACAGACGAGTGTGTATTTTTGCTGAATGGTGATATAAGCGGACTGTATGAAAGAGTTCGTGACATGGACGGATTCTTATCTCTTAAGGATAACAGCGAGTATAAAAGGAGTGCCGACGGCATCAATCTGGTCATCTTGATATGCCTTGCTTTATCGGCTGTTATGGCTTTGCTGGTGCTTTTAAACCAGATCTCTATGCATATCAACAGAAAGGCAAGAGAGCTGGCAGTCATGCGTATCAACGGTTACACTATGAGCGAAACCAAAGCATATGTCTACAAAGATAATATTATTCTTACCTTAATGGGACTTATTCTGGGCAGCGGATTTGGTATTGTGCTTTCTTATGTGGTAGTTCGTATAATTGAGACGGGTGCTAATCGTTATGTGCGCACACCGAATATTCCTGCCTGCCTTTATGCCTGTGCAGTTGGTGCTTTGTTTGCTTTAATAGTGAATCTCATCGCATTGAGAAAGATAAAGCATCTTAATCTTACAAATGTAAGCGGTAATTAAGAAAGCGCTGAAATACTAAACACCGTTTAAAAACTGTACAAAAAATGGAGCATAATCTTGTAGCTGTTGAAAACAGTTTTATATGGATTATGCTCAATTTTTTTCTACAGTTTAATTGGTTTTTTGCCGGTAAAAAGTATCCGGACAGTATGCTTTATTAATATGAACTGCAATAAATATGCGATATTGCCTTGATTTTTTTGTTTAAAAATGATAAAATAATATTGTATATTTTAAATAATGTATATTTTTGTGACGAAAGGAACTTTATTATGATAGTTAAACCTAAGATCAGAGGCTTTATCTGCACAACTGCTCATCCGGACGGCTGCCGCAAAATCGTTAAGGAACAGATCGACTATGTAAAAAAATCGGGGAAGGTAAACGGACCTAAAAAGGTGCTTGTGATAGGCGCGTCAATGGGTTACGGACTTGCTTCGAGAATATCCGCCGCTTATGGCTGCGGCGCTGCAACTATCGGTGTTATTTTCGACAAGCAGGGCAGCGAGACCAAACCCGGTTCGGCAGGCTGGTACAACACATCGGCTTTTGAACAGTATGCTCATGCTGACGGACTTTATGCAAAAACCATTAACGGCGACGCTTTTTCCTCTCAGGTAAAGGACGAGGTCATTGCTCTCATCAAAAAGGACCTCGGCAAGGTAGATATGGTCGTTTACAGCCTTGCCGCTCCCAGAAGAACTACCTCAGACGGCACGGTTTACAGCTCTGTACTTAAAACCACGGGCGGAGATTTTACAAACAAGACTATTGATGTAAAAACGGGCGCTGTCTCCGAGGTAACGATCACTCCCGCAACCGAGCAGGAAATCTTTGCTACCGTAAAGGTCATGGGCGGCGAAGACTGGAAGGAATGGATAGGCGCTCTCAAGGCAGCGGATGCTATTGAGGACGGCGCTGTTACCGTTGCTTACTCATATATCGGACCTGAGCTTACTCACCCGATTTACAAGGACGGCTCTATCGGACGTGCAAAGGCTCACCTTGCAGCGACTGCAAAGGAGATCACAAAGTCTATAAACGGAGTAACGGCTTACGTTTCGGTAAACAAGGCACTGGTTACTCAGTCAAGCTCTGCTATTCCTATTGTTCCGCTGTATATTTCAATTCTTTACAAGGTAATGAAGGAAATGAACCTTCACGAGGGCTGCATTGAGCAGATGTACCGTCTTTTTGCCGAGAAGCTTTACAAGGACGGAGTCAAGACCGACAGCGAGGGACTTATCCGTCTTGACGACTGGGAGATGCGTGATGACGTTCAGGCTAAGGTCACTGAGGCGTGGAACAAAATCAGTGAAAGCAATCTTGGCGAGCTTGCCGATATTGACGGCTATAACAAGGATTTTATTCAGATCTTCGGCTTTGAAGCAGACGGCGTAGATTACGAGGCTGAAACCGATACCGCTGTTGGAATAGAGAGCATAGGATAACTTATGGATAAAATTTTAGAACAGCTTTTTTCCTATATTGATTCACATACCGAAGAGATGATTTCCGATCTGGGCAGCCTTATCCGTATCCCGTCTGTTATGGGAAAAGCTGAAGAGGGAGCGCCTTTCGGGAAATATCCTGCCGAGGCTCTTGCGGAAATGCTTAAGATATGCGAAAAGTCGGGACTTTCGGTGCGGAATATTGACGGATATATCGGCACTGCGGATTTTTATCCCACGGAAAAAATTCCGGAGCTTGGTATTCTCAGTCATATGGACGTTGTTCCGGCAGGCAGCGGATGGAGCGTTCCGCCCTTTGAGCTTACCGAGAAGGACGGGAAGCTGTTGGGCAGAGGGGCAATTGACGACAAGGGACCTGCCGTTGCTGCGCTTTATGCCGTAAAAGCTGTTAAAGACTGCGGCGTCAAGCTTTCAAAAAATCTGCGGCTTATTTTCGGTACTAATGAGGAAAATGGTTCTGCTGATCTGGCTTACTACCGAAAAAAAGAGCAGCTGCCGGAAATGCTTTTTACTCCCGACGGCTCATATCCCGTTATAAACACCGAAAAGGGTATGCTGAGAATATCTTATCGTGCTAAGCTTTCGGACAGTATTGTGAGCCTTTGCGGCGGTTCGGCAGTAAATGCCGTTCCCGAATATGCAGAAGCGGTGCTTTACGGGGTGACAGCCGATATCGGGAAATATGATTTTGACGGAGTAACATTTTCTTCTGAAGCCTGCGGCGGAAATATTAAAATCACCGCAAGCGGAAAAAGCGCTCATGCTTCAACTCCCGAATCGGGACGAAATGCTTTGACTGCATTGATCGCAGTTATTTCCGATATATGCGGCGACCCTGCACTGTCTGCATTGTCGGAAATGTTCCCATATGGGGAAACGGACGGATTTTCCGCAGGAATAAAATGCTCGGATGAGCTTTCAGGCGGACTTACCACAGTTCTCAGCGTTGCAGGCGCTTCGGACGGGTTGCTTGAAGCCAAGCAGGATATTCGTTTTCCTGCTGAAAAAACAAGCGGAGAGATACTTGTATTGCTTAAAGCAAGAGCTGATTTTGCGGGGCTTGAAATGCAGGCGGATATGATCTCTGAGCCGCACCATGTTCCCGAAAACAGCGAGTTTGTCCGCAAGCTTCTTTCGGTTTACGAACTTGTAACGGGAGAAAAGGGACACTGCGTTGCGATAGGCGGCGGAACTTACGTCCACGATACAAAGAACGGAGTTGCCTTCGGTGCTGAATTTCCCGGCGATGAAAACAATATGCATGGGGCGGATGAGTTTATTACCCGTGAAAGTCTTGTCAAAAATGCAAAAATTTTTGCTGCGGCGATATATACCTTATGCAAATAAAGGAAAGAGGTAACCAAATGAACATTAATTATCATCTTCCGAGTTTTACAGAGCATTACAGC
>JBJESH010000005.1:0-6817 GCA_051882695.1 Oscillospiraceae bacterium
GGCTCTATCACGGGCATTTACACGGTGCTTGTGGAAGGCGACGATACCAATGAGCCTATTTCCGACACGGTGCGAGGTATTATTGACGGGCACATTATCCTTTCAAGAAAGGTAGCGGCGAGAAACCATTATCCCGCTATCGAAATACTGGAATCGGTTTCCCGTCTTATGTCGGAGATCGCCGAGAAGCCTCAGCGTGACGCGGCTTCAAAGATGAGAAATCTGCTTTCAGTTTACTATGCAAACTACGACCTTGTTTCTATCGGCGCATACAAAAAGGGTACAAACCCTGCGCTGGACGAGGCTTTGAGAAAAATAGACAAGATAAACGCTTTTCTTCAGCAGGCTACCGACGAGGCTTTCTCCTTTGAGGAAACCGTGGAGATGATGAAGAATGCGGTCAAATGATCCGGAGGTTAGACCTTGAAACGGTTTGAATTTTCTTTAAACAAGCTTAAAGGCTACAAGCAGCAGGTGCTTGACAGAGAAAAGAACGACCTTGCTCACCTGAGACGTCAGCAGCAGCAGTATATAGACGAGAAAAATGCTCTCGAAGAAAAGCTTAGGCGCTCAAACGACGAATTCTGCGAAAAGTCTGCGCAGGGCATGACTATCATGCAGGTGACTACCTTCAAGGGATATCATCACTCGCTTTCAAAGCAGATAAAAGAACTGGAGCTTTCCATCGAAAATATGGAGGTCAAGGTACAGAGACAGCTTGGAGTGGTCATTGAGGCTACCAAGGAGGTCTCCTCACTTGAAAAGCTTGAGGACAAGCAGCTGGAGGAATATAACTTCAAGGCGGCTAAGGCGGAGGAACAGTTCATTTCGGAATACGTTATGAACAGTACCTATAAGAATTAACACGGTTTAAGGCGCTTTGCGCTTTAAATATACTATTATTTTATGAAAGGAGGGGAAATGATGATGAATACGGTTATGTTTGACCTGCAGGCGGCTGTTATGGCTGCGGAGGCTTACGGAAACGGCGGCTTTAATGAGATATCCGGTGACGGCACAAGCTTTTCCGAGGTACTGGCGGCTCAGACTGTTCAGACGGATCAGAAGGAAATGGTTTCAGGTGACGCTGAGATGCAGACCGAAGAGGCTGAGGCTATTGAAGTGACGGAAGCAAATTCCGTATTTGCGGATATTCTGAAGCAGATCGAAGATGCTGACGACGGAATTAAAAAGGCAATGCGGCTTCTGCTGAAAACCGTTATTGACGCATTCAAGGGCTCGGACGACGGCACTGAAAGAAAAACGGATATGTTCAATATTCTTTTTGACGGCAATGCTTTGTTTGACGGCGAGGACAGCGGATTCTTCCTTACCGGCGCTGAGATAATGAGCAATGCGGGCATTATGCTTGAAGCGGAGCTTTCGGCTGATAAAAATGCAGACGATATTCTTGCAGAGCTTGAAAAGTTCGTGAGTGCGGTTTTTGACGGTGAGGACAATGATACCGACGAAAACACGGCGGCGGATGTTCTGGCGGCTATGCTGAGTGTTCCGGCACAGGATATTTCATATCTGACGGATGAGGAAAAGGCTGAGGCTGTTGAAGGTGCTGTGAAGATACTGGACGCTCCAAAGCAGGCAGTTGTTTCGGAAATGCCCGAAAAGCTTCCCGAAATGGAAAAGCTTTATTCCGAGCTTAAAGCGGCAGTGAAACAGGACGTCAGCGAAAGTACGCCGAATATTATCAAAGTCAGCTTTGCGGCACTTAAAATAAACAATGCTGCGGAGCAGGTAAAGTTTATCGGCGGCACGGAAGAAGTCGTTCCCGAGCTTGCGGCGGTCGGAGTACAGCCGGATATCGTTCCCGAAAGCGGTGTTGAGATAGTTGAAACTATTGATGTTACCACGGCCGGATCGGTAGAATTTCAGATAACAGAGGCTGTTACCGAAAAGCTTGCCGACATTAAGGGCGATGACGGTACGGAAGAGCTGGTCATGATACTAAAGCCGGAAAATCTCGGTCAGGTGGCAGTTAAGCTTGTAAAAGAAAACGGTGCGGTAACGGTAATGCTTTCGGCTCAGTACGACGAAGTAGGAAAGCTTATGACGGAACGTGCGGCGGCTCTGGGAAGCAGTCTTGAAAGCCGTAATTACGAGGTAAAGGACGTTCAGATAGTTGCTCCCGGCAATGCGGCTGAGCAGATGGGTCTGAATTTTACAAATCAGGGCTTCGGATTTATGCGGCAGCAGGGTCAGGACAGAGATTTTTCGGACGGTAACGGAAGCTACCGCGGAATTGACGCTATTGACGAAGCCGCAGAGACGGACGCTGTAAGCGGCGATATTAAAATCAGGGAGGCGAAATTATGGACGACAGCTTAGGCTTGTCAAGCTTGGGTGTGTACAGCAAGTATTCAAATTCATACACTGACACCACAAGCAGTACTGATGACAATTCAAACAGCTATATGGATTTTGACGGATATCTGAAGCTCATGGTTGCGCAGATGCAGAATCAGGACTTCAATGACCCTATGAGCGACTCGGAGGTACTTAACCAGATGGCGCAGTACTCGATGCTTGAGGGTATCAAGAATATGACTCAGCAGTCAAATATCAGCTATGCCACTTCTCTTGTGGGAAGAGTAGTTACAATAAACAACGGCAGCGCTTATCACACGGGAAAGGTAGAGTCGGTATCTGTTTCAAACGGTGTTGCATCACTTATGATAGACGGCAGAGCTTTTGAAAGCAGTGCTGTTTCGGATATTGTAGATCCCGATATTTATGCAGAGCTTTCAGGAATGATAGGAAAGACTGTTAAGGTGAATACCACCGGCGGCGAGGCTCCTTTTACGGGAAAGGTCACAGATGTGGTTTACTTTGGCGGAGAGTCATATGTTGCAGTAGGCGACAAGATCGTTCTTGCGGATATGGTTGAGATCGTTGAGGAATCGGGTGAGAATGCGGAGGAGAATAACGGAAGCACTGAGACAGGAACGGAAGAAAACAACACAGAGGAAAATCTTGTTACTGAATCTTCCGAGGTGCAGACATATTCGGCAAAGTCGCAGGCGCTTGTTGATATTCTCATGAAAGAACTGGACGAGGCTGAAAAGGCTTCTCAGGCTGACAAAAGCAGTACCGAAAAGACAGACAGTGTTTCGGGTGTTTCGGGCGTCAGCACGATCACGGACGATTATGTTATGGAAATCGCTATGCTGGAGGTTCCTGATTACGGTGCAGGGATTTATGCCGACACAGGCGTTGTGACCGCTTCGCTCAGCAATGTTGACAACACTTACGGCAGCGTTTCGGGTACGGTTTCTCTTGATGAATACAACAGCAGCAGAGCCGATCTCGATTCTGAAACGGCAGAACGCACGGCAGACGGAAAGCTAAAGGGTGTTACTGTACCGCCTTCATCTTCTTCAAGCGATTGTGTTCCACACAGAATTTCAGTTGAGGCTTATCCGGAAGAGGCTGCTCTTGCAGACGAGCTCGGAACAAGAATGTATGACATAAGATTTATACACAACACGGCAATTACTTCAAGGATAAAGACCGATGAGGTCATCGGACATACTCAGAGCGGAAAAGCTATCACCGAGATCGGATACAGCGGAGTTGGTCAGCTTGGCGAGGTAGTTACCTTTGCAGACGGCACTCAGAGAGTTGAGGTGCTTCTGAAGAGCGGAAAATCAACATGGCTCATGACTTCGGGAAATCTTACTCTTGATGAGATATGCACAAGAACGGGCGCACCCGGTTCTCTGGCAGGAAAGCTTACACCTGAGGAATCTGCGATAAGACATTATTCAAATCCGACTGAGATTTATGGCACAGCGGGTCTTAATGCTTTCAAAAGCCAGATAATTGCTCAGGGCAGCGTATAAAAACCATAAAGCAAAATATACAAATTGATTTTTAAAGGACTGACGCGGCTATGTTAATCAGCGAGTATTTACAGCTTCGCAATTTGCAGGTAACGACCGGCAAGGCGCAGGGGCTGCCGCAGACGCAGCAGAACAGCGGTCAGGCGGCAGGCAGTCCGCAGGAAAGCGGCTTCGCAAAAGAACTGAAAAGTCAGCTTGAAGCGCTGAATCAAAACAGCGGAGTTCAGTTTTCAAAGCACGCGATGGAAAGGATAAACGAAAGAAACATCGACCTTTCCGAGGATAACAGGCTGGACAGACTGAACAAGGCAGTCGAGCTCGCAGGCGAAAAAGGCTCGGATGACACGCTTGTTATGATAGATACCACGGCGTTTCTTGTCAGTGTAAAGAATAACAAGGTCATCACTACTCTTACTGCGGATGATATGCAGGGCAATATTTTCACAAATATTGATTCTACGGTAATTATGTAAAAATTTATTTTTGCCGGCTATACGGTTGGACCGAAAGGAAACCGTTCCGTCCCGAACGACTGAAGGACGGATTTTCGGTCGGCACAGACTTTATTTTGAAGGAGTGCTTAATTCAAATGATCAGATCACTTTATTCCGGTGTTTCAGGTCTTACAACGCACCAGACAAGAATGGACGTTATAGGCAACAACATCGCTAACGTTAATACTTACGGCTTCAAGGCTTCAAGAACCACCTTCCGCGACATTTATTATCAGACTTCCATCAGTGCTACAAGCGGTCAGGCAGCTTATGCCGGCAACAACCCGGCAGAGGTAGGCTATGGCGTTCAGCTGGGCTCTATTGACAAGGATATGTCCCAGTCAAACGGTCAGAGCACAAACAGGATATGGGATATGATGATAAACGGCGACGGATTCTTCATGACTGCAAAGTTTGACAGCATGAATCTTACTTCCACAAAGCCGGCTTCAAGCGTTACTTTTACAAGAATGGGCAACTTCGGCATTGACAGCTTCGGAAATCTTGTTGCAGGCGGAAACAATTTTGTTGTTGGTTCCCGCAACTCGCTGAAGGGACTTCTCAGCACAGGCGATTACAGCAATTCCTGCCTGAGCGACGTTGAGATAAAGGACCTGAACGGTGACAATACTGTAAGCTCCAACGATGTTACATATAAGAATACCATCAATCTTAACGAGCTTGTTCAGGCTGCTTTCAACGTATTTACAGATGAATACGGTTATATGTACGGTTATGACTGGGACGCTATTGTTGCGGCAGAGGGTGCTCTTACCGGTAACGATCACGTTGTATATGATTTCGACGGAACAGCTACCGAATGGGGTAATTTAACCGATGAGGAAAAGATGCAGTATATTGATGTTCAGCAGACATTGAGCAATCTTAACGATCCTGACAATGTTGATGATGTAGTTTCTGCAAATTACAGATACTACTGCGATAAAAACGGTGAGGAAATCCTTGATTCAACAGGTGCAAGGATCGCTTATGCTACCCTTTATGCTGATATAAAGGCTGCTACAACAGCTGATGATCTGGAAACTGCAAAGGCAGCGGCTAATTCAGAGGGCGCTATTGTCGGAAAGCTTTCTTATGCGGACATGACAAGCGCTAACGTAAGTGCTGACGGTACTATTCAGGTGGGTTACAACGGCGAGCTTAAATATCTTGCAAGAATTGAGCTTGCTGTATTCGACAACCCTGACGGTCTTTCTCAGGACGGAAACACTTCCTTTGCGGACAATGCTTCCTCCGGTATGGCTAAGATCAAAAAGCCCGGCGAACCCGGCGCAGGCGAGGTAAAGTCAAAATACCTTGAAATGGCTAACGTAAACCTTGCAAACGAGTTCTCCGATATGATCGTTACCCAGAGAGGCTTCCAGGCTAATGCAAGAATCATCACAACTTCCGACACCATGCTTGAAGAGCTTGTAAACCTCAAGAGATAAAATGATTTGAAATTATACGGTTTGCGGAACGGCTTCGGCTGTTCCGCAGCGCCGTAATATTTTGAAGAATACAAGATGTAGAAACAAAGAAAATTATACTTAGAGAAATAAAGGGAGAATGTGCATGATACAGTTAACACGAATCAACGGAACGGTTCTTCTTGTAAATGAAAAATTTATCGAGATCGCAGAGCAGACTCCCGATACGGTAGTGACAATGCAGAACGGTCACAGATACATCGTTAAGGAAACTATTGACGAAATTATTGAAAAATCCGCACAGTTCAGACGGGAAAGCTTTCCTGTAACTCAATAAGAAAAAACGGCTTTTGCCTTAGCAATATATAAATAATATTTTGAGTGCGCTTTGGGGCGGACTCTGAAAGGACGTTAACTTTATGAATATTTCCGGTATTATAGGTCTTGTTCTTGCCTTCGGACTTATTGTCTGGGGCATCATGAGCGGCGGCGATCTTATGGGATTCTGGGATCCGGCTTCTGTTGCTATCGTTGTGGGCGGTACTATCGGTGCTGTCATATTTACATTCCCGCTGTCTACTCTTGCTAAAATACCCAAAATGCTGAAAATTGCGTTTCTTCCGCCTAAATACGACCCGGACAAGTACATAAACGATATGGTGGATTACTGTAAAACTGCTCGTATGAAGGGTATCCTTGCTCTTGAAGAGGCGGCAAATTCATGTCCCGACCCATTTATGAAGACTTCGCTCATGCTTATCGTTGACGCAAACGATTCGGACAAGGTCCAGACTATGCTTGACGACGCTATCAACTTCACCTGTGAACGTCATGAAAGCAACTTTGCTATATGGCCTAAGGCTTCGGCGATCGCTCCTGCCATGGGTATGATAGGTACACTGGTTGGTCTTATCAACATGCTTGCAAGCCTTGACCCTACCGACCCGAACTCCGCTGCAACGCTGGGTTCGAGCATGTCCACGGCGCTGGTTACTACGTTCTACGGATGTATTCTTGCTCACCTTATCTTCTCGCC
>JBJESH010000006.1:0-6795 GCA_051882695.1 Oscillospiraceae bacterium
CAACGGCGAAGTTTTCTGAAATCTTTGTAACGCATCATTGACAAACCTACATTTTTTAAATTTTTTTATTCAGCCGCTGTTGTCTCTTCAGGAGAAGCCATAGCATTTGTTTTCAGTTTAGTCTGATAAGCCTCATTATCGAACCAAGAATCCAGAACCTCCACAGAAATTGAATAACCGTTATCGGTCTTGACATACTCGGTGATCTCGCCGCTTGTTATAAGAGACACTATCTTTTCGGTAGACAGATTAAGGTACTCGCCCGCTTCCGCTTCGGTAAGATACTTATTTTCTCCGAGAGCCATTTCAGAAGGCATTGTTATGTTGTTATTCGCCGCAAACTGAGTTTCCGTCATAGTTTTGTTAAGCTTTTTAATATTTCCGCCGATATTTATACCTGCGATAAGAATACAGATGCCGAGGAAAATCATTCCGAGAAATGTTGCATTGATACCGCCCGAGCGCTTTGCCGGACGCGAATTTGACTGATTAGCCATCAGAAAGCCTCCTTAAACGTCTTGAAATTATACCACCCTTACTGCCTTGCCCAAAGCAAAAGAGTAAAGATAAGCTTCTTTTACGCGTCTGCCGAATATCCTGCTCAAAGCGGCGCTGTACAGCTTTAATTGCAGGTCGTACCGCAAAATCAACGTTTTTTCGCTTGAAACACGGTCGGTTTTGTAGTCGATCAGAACGATTTCTCCGTCCTCATCAAACATACAGTCGGCAATACCCTGAAGCATACTACCATTATTATACTCCATAAGCCGCTCATCGTCAATAGCAGCGTCGGATTTTTTGATTAAAAATTTCTGTTCCCGTCGAACACTGCCGGATTTTTTCATTCTGAGGTACAGATCAGAGTCAAAGAACGCTTCAAGCTGTTCAAGGTCAAGGCTTGCGCACTCCTCTGAACTGATAAGACCGTTTTCGGCGAGTCTTTCCGCTTCTGCGGCAGGGTCTTTCTCGGCAGCAGAATAATCTGCATATTGCATAAAGGTGTGCATTGCAGTACCTTTTTCCGCTGCAGTAAGTGCTCCTCGTTCCGCAGCAAATTCGGGTCTGCGAAGATAGAGCTTTTCGTCATCGGCACTTTTGGCAATTTCTGTTACGGTAATTTTAGCAGACTTATCGGTAAGTCCGCTGCCATACCTGAAAGTGAAAAAGCTTTCAAGCCGTTTTACCTGCTCCATATCAGGGAAAAGCTGTACTGCCTGTTCGTCGATGTCGTCATCCTTTTCAAACGCCGTTTTGCAGACTCTTACCGCTGGAGCATTTTTTATGATCGGCAGGAATTCGCCGTCACGGAACCATTCCCCATCGGGATGAACAAGCATTACCATGGATATCCAATCAAGCATCGAGTGAGCATCTGCCGCAATTTCGGGAGTAATTCCTCCGGAAGTCATAATTTCCGAACGCACCGAATCAATGCTTCTTCTGCTTTTTTCATTGTCAGGAACGGTTATGAAAAGCTGCTCCCTCGCACGGGTCAGCGCAACATAAAAAAGTCGCATTTCCTCGCTTCGGGAATCCGCACGGCTGATTTCTTTAAGCACTTCCTGCGGAAAGGAATTATACAGCTTCAGCTTTTCCCTGTCCTGAATTCTGAAACCTATACCGTACTCCGAATTTATCTGCATACGGCGTTTAATGTCATCATCATTGAATCGCTTTGAAGTACCGCAGAGAAATACGAATGGGTACTCCAGACCCTTTGACTTGTGTATAGTTTTTACTGCAACAGCGTTTTCCGCCGATGACACGGTCGATGCACGTTTCAGGTCGCCGCTTCTGTTTATTATCATATCTATATACCGCACAAAACCGGACAGTCCTCCGCCCGAATTCTTTTCATAGCTTTCGGCAACATCAAGCAGCAGCCGCAGATTAGCACGCTTCTGACTGCCGTCCTTATATACCTGTACTGCGGAAAGGAAATCTGTGCTGTCGTAAATCGTACGGATAAGGCGTTCAAGTCTTTGGGAAGCGGCGCAGTATCTAAGCTTGTTAAAAAGCTTCATAAATCGTGACAGCTTCATATACAGCGGCGAATCTTCCGAAATATCGGTGCCGCCGTCAAGTACAAGCTTCACTGCACGAAAATACTGTTCCTCTTCCCTTCCCTTTACCTCTGCAAGCTTTGCCATATCCTCTGCGGTAAGCATAAACATAGGCGACATCAGCACAGCAGTAAGCGGAATATTCTGCATAGGGTTGTCAATAACTGCAAGCATACTTGTCAGCACCGAAATTTCCCTTGATTCGAGATAGCCTGCCGGCTCTTCGGAATAAGCCTTTATACCTGCCGCAGAAAGCTCCTTAACATACATTTCCGCCTGATTGTTGTTGCGCAGAAGAATGCAAAAATCTCTCGGCTCGCAGAGACGCTCCTCACCCTTGTCAAAAACATTTTTTACTCCAAGCATAGATCTGATTTTCAGCGCAGCGGCACGGGCTTCTCCATTAACCATACCCTCGTCCTCGGCTTCATCGCTGACGCTTTCCTCCGAGGGAGCAATTATAATTTCCGTCGTCCTGTCACCCTCAGGATAATCAAGTCCCCGAACAAGAGCTTCCGATTCGGTATAATCTATCTCGCCTGCCTCACGGCTCATAATGCTGCCGAAAACATAATTGACAAAATCAATCACTTCGCCGCTGCTGCGGAAGTTTCTATTGAGAAGTATAGCTGCATTTGTCCCGTGAAAATCCGCGCCTGTGTATTCATCTGAAACTGAAAGTGCATTAAGAAACAGCTTCGGATTTGCAAGTCTGAAACGGTATATCGACTGCTTTACATCACCGACAGTAAAAAGATTTGTTCCGCCTTTTTCAGCTGTACCGTTCTTCGACAGCATTTTGAAAATCAAGTCCTGATTGTTGTTTGCATCCTGAAATTCGTCTATCATTATCATACTGTAATAATCCGACAGCTCACGGGCAAGAGCAGTTTTCACTATGCAGCCGTTTTCGTCTCTTTCCGCAAGAAGCCTTATGGCAAGCTGCTCGGCATCTGAAAATCCAAGAGCGTTTTTGCCTATTTTAAGGCTGTATAGTTCTTCAGAAAAGGTCTCGATGACTTCGTACAAGTTTCTTAAAATTTCTGCGTGTATTTTATAATCGTCCTGTATTTCATCAAGCTTGAAAATGCTTTTCTCCGCCTTTTCAAGCTCTTTTTTGTACCTGCCGCGGATTTCCTTTATCCTTTCCGAAACGGCTTTTTCCTCGTCGTTCATTCCGCGAGGAAAGCTTATTCTTGTTTTGACCTGCTCAGGCGGTAAAACTCTTGCGTCCCAGCCGTACTCCGTACAGCCGAGATTTTTTATCATCAGCCTTATGCGTTCTGTTTCCGCTTCAATCGCATCGGAAGCAGAGCCGCAAAGTTCAGCATAGAGTCTGCCTGCATACTCCGCCTGACCAAGTATTTTACGGTACTTCCCATTAAGACGTTTTATGTACTCACGGGCAAGCACATCACTTTCAGGATCAAAACCCTCCGAATAATGCTCTGCCTGCTCCCTTACCCAGTCCCCGTAAAAGGGTACGGACATAAGAAAATCGTAAATTTTCAGAACAGTATCTTCAAGCTCATCGTCGCCCCTCTTTGAACCGCTGAAAAAGTCGGCAAGATGCTCTGTTTTTTCAGGCTGTTCCGCATAAAATTTTTCAAGAGTATTTTCCGCAGCACGCCTTTTTAACAGCATTTCTTCGGTATCGTCCAGAATACGGAAGCCTGCGGAAATATCCAACGATTGAATATTCTCCCTGATCAGATCAAAGCAGAATGAATGTATGGTTGAAATTTTTGCCGTCTGCAATAATGCCTGCTGACGGCAAAGCCACAGGTTGTCGGGTTCTTTTTCTATTTTGGCGGACAGCGCTGCCGCAAGCCGCTGTTTCATCTGTGCAGCAGCATCGTTTGTAAAAGTAACGACAACAAGCCTGTCGGCAGGAGTTTTATTCTCGGTATCTGAAAGTATGCCTATAAGCCGTTCAACAAGGACCGAGGTTTTGCCGCTTCCTGCGGCTGCGGAAACGATTATTCCGGTACCTCTCGCCGTAATAGCGTCAAGCTGCTCTTTTGTCCAGTCAGACATTTTCCGCACCTCCGTTCATAATTTCCTTGATCTGTTCTGCCGAATCAGAGGCATACTCGCGCACTTTTGACGGCGGATAATTTCCGCATATGCTTCGGTAATCACAGTATGAGCAAGGCAGATATCCGCCGCTGTCCATAAGCGGAACAGCTTCGATTTTTCCGCGCACAAGATCATCGGCAGTTTCCTCCAGAAGCTTGTATGAATACCTGCGGAGATTTTCAAACTGCTCGGCGGTAATAAGCTTCGAGTACGCATAGTAACCGCTTGAAGAACGCTTTACGGGAATAAATCTTCCGCCGCAGTCAGCCTCCATTGCCGTGATAACTTCATCGTTCATCAGGACGGCACCTTTCATTTTGTATGTGTCGTTGAGAACACCGTTTAAAGCCTCATCGCCGTCAGAACGTCCCAGACCTGCTGCTGCATCCTTTGCAGGCATATACAAAACGCCGGACGGTACAGCGTCACTGAATCTTCCCTTGTGGTTCAAATCGGTAAGCGCAAAAAGGTACAGAAGCATCTGCATATTAACACCGTAAAGCAGATCCTCATAACGAAAATCTTTCGTACCCGATTTGTAGTCGATAACGCGGATATAAGCAATTCCGTCCTTTCGGTAGAGGTCAACACGGTCGACTGTTCCCTCAAAATAAACAGTTATACCGTTTGAAGTAATCAGCTTCAGCGGCGGCTCGTCACCGTCCCTTTTTAAAGTGTACTCAAACGCTTCAGGTACAAAACCACTCTGAGCCAGTTCTTCGGAAAGTCTTTGCAGGATGTCCGTCAGCGTATCGGAAAGCCGTGAAAAAGCCGCTTTATAGCGCCGTGTCTTTCCGTAATCACCGCCCACCGCATCGCTTTTGTAGTATTCGTCAAGATGTTTTTTTACCTGAGCTGTAATTTCCGAGCGGCTCATGTTCACAAATTCCTGCTTGCTTTTTTCGCGCAGTATTCCACACAGGCAGTAGTGAATTGCATTTCCTCTTGATGGACTGTCAAGCTCGATTTTTTCGGGAGGATATATGTGCAGTCCCTTTTCACAGTAGTACATAAACGGGCATTTGCGGTAATCCTCAAATCGGGAAGCCGACATTGAAACAGTATTGCCGAAAAGCCTTTTTCCCGTTTTCTCAGAAAGCGAATGACCTGCTGAATTTTCAACAGCTTTAAGATATGCAAGCCGTTCCGAATATTCGGGAATTTTATCAAGTGCCGCAAAAAGGCTTGCAGATTCGGTATCTCCGCGCTTGTAGCAGCGGACATACTGATAATAAGCCGCCCCTGCCGTGGTACAGAATGAAAGCAGTCCCCTGCCGTTAAAATCTGTTACTGACTCCGCACCGAACATTTCGGCTGTTTGTGCAATTATCACCGACGGATAGAGTGCTTTGCCCGAAACGTCTGACATTGAATATGACATATAAAGCCTTTCCGAAGCGCCGGAAAGCACAGAATACGCCACAAATCGCTCTTCTGCAAGCTTGTCCCTGACTCCTCCGGAAAGTGTAATTCCAGCATTCTCAAGAGCAAGGCGGTCACGGTCGCTGAAAAGTCCCTCGGGTTTTGCCGCATATGGAAAGATACCCTCATTTACCCCGACTGCGAAGATAATCTTCGGCTCGGCAAGGCGAGCCGTGTGCGCCGCCATGAACTGCACGCAGTCAAGAGTCTGAGGCGGAGAGGAAAGCTTCAGCTTTGACACAGCCGATGAAAAAATTTCCGCAAAATCCGCAAGGCTGAGTTTTGTATCGGCAAGCACTCTGTTCAGAGTCTCCAGCAGACCGCAAAGCAGTTCCCAGAGCTGTTTGACCTCTCGTACTGCTGAAAGCGCCGCAGCGTCCTCGGTAGTGCAGTTGTCATACATTGCACACAGATTTTCAAACAGTCCGACATCATCAAAAAGAGTCAGCAGCGCAGCACAGATCGTCTTTCCGTCGGCGTTTTCACAGGTGCTTCCAAGCTTGAAGATTGGCTCTGTAACACGCTGTCTTACCGACTCTGCACCATACCTTACATCATCATACAAAAACGGCTCTCTCCACATTTTTCCGTCAACATTCCATTTATAGCAGTAGCTTTCAGCGGAAGCTATCTCGCTTTCATCAAGACCGAGCATACCCGTTTTCATATAACGGAGCCAATCCTCAGAAGAAGCGTTTTTGTCTGCTGCAAGAGCAAGTGCAGACTTTACAAAAATAAACAGTGCCTTATGAGCGGCAGTATGGTTTTCATCGGTATAAAAAGGTATGTCGTAACGCTCAAAAGCGCTTTCCATTACCGAGGAATAGCTTTCTTTCTGCCGTGCAAGAACAGCTATATCATTGTAACGATACCCCTCCTCCATAACAAGCCGCCGTATCTCAGAGCAGACAAAGTCCCCCTCGTCATAGCCGTCAGCGGCACGGTAAACCTTTACCGCATTGCACTTTCCGTTAAATTTCTCTCTGACATACCGCAGAACATTTCCGCTGAAAAAAGCCAGCTCAGGCGCACGGAAGCGCTTAGGCTCAGTAAGCATATCATTTTTCACAGGAATGTTATGGTCGGCGGCAGTCTGCATAAGTCTGCTTACCGTCCTGTTTACTGTTTCAAAAATCGAATAATTTACCGGTTTGCGGTCAGCCGTTGCAAGGCATACAGTTACACTTTCGCTTTGCGTAATAACCGCTTCGAGAAAAGCGTGTTCGTCCGC
>JBJESH010000007.1:0-6767 GCA_051882695.1 Oscillospiraceae bacterium
CTCTTAAAGTGACAGGTGCGGACGATGCAGTATGGTCAAGCAGCGACAGCTCGGTGGCAGCTGTAAAATCCTCAGACGGAACATCTGCCAAGATCGTCGGCAAAAAAACCGGTACGGCTTATATTTATGCCAAGGTGGGCAGCAAAAAGCTGAAATGCAAGGTCACTGTAAGGCAATCGTTTATTACTGCAAGCAATGACAGCCTTACCCTTGAAAAAGGCAAGTCCCAGACTATTACTCTTACAGTCAAAGGTTCAAAGACCATCGCTCTTTCAAACAGCGATAAAAGCGTCTGCACCACATCATGGGGCAAATGGAACGACAATAAGATAAAGCTTACGATAAATGCTAAAAAAGCCGGTACTGCGACCATCAAGGTCTATGCAAAGGGTTATTCAAAGACAACCGTTGAAACTATTACCGTAAAGGTCAAGAACAGCTCAGCTTCGGGAAGCGGTACAGGAATAATAATTTTCGGAAGCGACGGTTCTGTCTATATTGTTGAAGATGACGGCTCTTATACCGGCACCGACAGCAGCGGAAGCAGCTCGGATAACTCCGGAAATACCGGCGATTCTTCAAGTGTGACCGAAAAGGTCATTGAGCTTGTTAATGAAGAACGCAGTGCGGCAGGAAAATCAACTCTTGCAAGCGACCCTGTTCTCAACGAGGTAGCGGCTCTGCGTGCAAGAGAAATTGCAGAAAGCTTTTCGCATACCCGTCCCGACGGCACAAGCTGCTTTACAGCATTCAACGACGCAGGCATCGTCAACGTGTACATGGGTGAAAATATTGCCGCAGGTCAGCGCACACCGGAAGAGGTCATGAACTCATGGATGAATTCATCGGGACACAAGGCAAATATCCTCAGCGGAGATTATGAAAGAATAGGCGTAGGCTTCTGTCAGGTATCAGGCGGATACGGCTATTACTGGGTACAGGTTTTCGCAAGCTATTAAAGCTCGTCCTTTATATCGGGTATCAGTCCGCAGCTTATGGAAAGATTACCGTTGCGGCAGCGTATCTTGTCTATCATTTCCTTTTCGGAAGCTCCGGAACGGAATGTTATCATGTAAAAAAGCTCATACATCGTACCCATGCGTATGGTCTTTACATGATCGAGCTTGCAGGATATGGTGTACTCCTTGAAAATATCATCAAAAGCGCTGCTGTAATCCATGTCCTCGGGAATGATTATTTTCAGCAGCCGCATACTTGCTTTGCCGTGGGGAGGAATTATCCTTTCCGCGGCAATTATTACTATTGCAAGAATTACCGTGAATAATACAGCATACCACGCATATCCCATGCCGCAGATAAGTCCCGAAGCCATCGCAAAAAACAGTATGCAGATATCACGGGAGCTTCCCGGCAGGGAACGGAACCTTACAAGGCTGAATGCGCCTGCTGCGGCGACTCCTGCGCCAATGCTGCCGTTTACCATCATGATAACAGCCTGAACTATCGACGGAACGATAAGTGCCGAAATTATCATATACTTTGAGGGACGGTCTGTTCCCAGCCTGTAAACAGCGGCTATTATCGCTCCGCAGAGAAGCGAGATACCTATCAGAAGCAGCGCACTCTGCAAAGCGTTTGAAGTAAAATCTGTTCTTGTGAAAATAAGCTCATTCATATGTAAATTTCCTTTCTTTTGTCATCGGTTCGCATAGACTCGTATATTTTCCCGTATTTTGAAAAGGATACGGGATAAATTTTCAGCTTTGAAAGAACAGCTGCAAGCTCGGTCGGGATAGCACCGGAAGACTTTATTTCCATAAGGCGGTAATTTTCAATACCCGTGTCAAGCAGCGAGACCCTTTCATCGGACGACAGTGTAAGGCTTTCAGAACGGCTTCGTATATTTCTGTCAAAGGTGACCCGAAGCTCGGGGCGGTCTGTGAAAAAGTATGCCTGCCTGTCATAAGCAAGGTAAAGCTTGGGCGAGGGACGGTATTTATTCATAAGATAGTCTATTTCGGAAAATATCTGGCAGTCGCGGAAGCTTTCAAGGCATGGGGGTCTTATCCCGTTTGCAACATAATTTTCCGCCTGTTCAAGGGGAATGATTATCCTGCGCTTGTAAACCACTCCGCAGACCTTCTTTTTTATCTCAAAAAATACATTGCCGCTGTCAGTAACATTCCCATAGCTTCGCAGCCTGAGCTTTTCCTTGTAGGACGGACGGTCAAGAGAGTGCTCTATGAAATAATTATCGTCGGTATCAAGATATATATTGCATATGCTGTATTCGCCGTAGCTGTCCCGTAAAAGCATATTTCCCGTTTCGGAGAGCAGACGGGAATATTTTTCCGGGTCAAGCAGATATTTGGTCTCATATCTTCTGAAGCTTTGAATAAATTCCATTTTTCACCTTTCTGATACTAAAAACCATTTAAAAACTGTACAAAAAATCAAGCAAAAGCTTGCATATATGGGTTTTACGCATAGTTTACTATTTTAAATTATAACATCATAAGCGCTCGGATACTGTAAATTAACTGCTAAAATTTTGTGAATAATATGAACAATTGAAATCAGAAAAAAATAAATGTTTTTTGGTATATTTTTATTAAAGCACTTGATTTTTTTGTGGAAATTTGTTAAAATAAAGTTTGTATTGTTTAATTACCAAAACAGGGAGGAAAATATTAATGAAAATCAGCTTTTCCACTTTGGCTTGTCCTGATTTTTCGTGGACAGATATTTATTCCATGGCGAAGGATCTGGGTTTTAACGGTATCGAGGTAAGAGGTCTCGGCGACGAGATATATTCCGTTAAGGCAAAGCCCTTTACTGATTCAAACATTGCTTCTACCATTGAAAAGCTCGGCAAGCTCGGACTTGAGATACCGTGTCTTTCAAGCGGATGCTGTTTCAAGTATGCAGACAAGCATGACGAAATAGTTGAGGAGATCACACAGTATGCCGTACTTGCCAAAAAGCTCGGCACTCCATATATAAGAGTCCTTGCTGACCTTAACCCTGCGCCGGAAGACGAGGTGGACGACAATGCAGTTGCCGCTTTGCTGAAAGAGGTTTCGGTCATTGCAGAAGAAAACAATGTTACGCTTCTTGTTGAGTCAAACGGCGTTTATGCCGATACAGCACGTTTGAGAAGGCTTCTCGACAGCGTCGGCAGCAAATATGTCGCTGCTCTCTGGGATATGCACCACCCATACCGCTATATGGGCGAAACAGGTGCTCAGACTGTTGAAAATCTCGGCGAATACATAAAGTACATTCACGTTAAGGACTCGGTCATTGAGGACGGAAAGCTCGTATACAAAATGATGGGGGAGGGCGATATGCCTATTCCCGAAATGCTTTCTGCACTTCAGAAGATCGGCTATGACGGATACGTTTCCCTTGAATGGGTAAAGAGATGGTCAAAGAACCTTTATGCGGCAGGCATCGTTTTCCCGCAGTTTGCAAATTACATGAAGCCTTACCTTATCGCAAAGAAAAGCAAGCTTCAGATAGACGCAAGAGGTACTGGCTATTATCCCTGGCCGAAGGAGCACCTTATCGACGAGACCTTCCCCGACGTTCTGGACAGAATATGCGAGGAATTCCCCCAGCAGTATGCTTTCAGATATACCGAGCTTGACTATACAAGAACATACCCCGAATTCCGCGAGGACGTAAGACGCTTTGCCAGAGCGCTTATTGCAATGGGCGTTAAAAAGGACGACCACGTTGCAATATGGGCAACCAACGTTCCTGCGTGGTACATTACCTTCTGGGCTTGCACAACCATCGGCGCAGTTCTTGTTACCGTAAACACAGCTTATAAGATACACGAGGCGGAATATCTCCTCCACCAGTCGGATACGCACACTCTCGTTATGATAGACGGCTATAAGGATTCCGACTATGTGGCAATAATGAAGGAGCTTTGCCCCGAGCTTGCCTCCTGCAAACCCGGCGAGCTTAATTCAAAAAGGCTTCCTTTCCTGAAAAATATCATTACCACCGACTCGAAGCAGCCTGGCTGCTTTACATGGGACGAGGCAATGGCTCTTGCCGATTCTGTTCCCGAGTCCGAGGTTGACAAAATGCGCGCAAGGATAAACAAGCATGACGTTGTAAATATGCAGTACACATCGGGTACGACAGGCTTCCCCAAGGGAGTAATGCTTACCCACTACAACGTTGTAAATAACGGCAAGGCTATCGGCGACTGCATGGATCTTTCCACAAATGACAAGATGATGATACAGGTGCCTATGTTCCACTGCTTCGGAATGGTTCTTGCAATGACTGCAAGCGTTACTCACGGCGTAACTATGTCTCCGATCACTGCTTTCTCACCGAGAAAGGGTCTTAAATGTATCGACCAGGAAAAGATCACCGCTTTCCACGGAGTGCCTACAATGTTTATTGCAATGCTTGGTCACAATGATTTCCAGAAGACAGATTTCTCAAATATGAGAACAGGTATTATGGCAGGCTCGCCTTGTCCGATCAAGACAATGCAGGAGGTTATCGAAAAAATGCACATGCCCGAGATCTGTATCACATACGGACAGACCGAGGCTTCTCCTGCTACAACAATGAGTAAGACCACCGACAGCATTGAAACAAGAGTTAATACAGTCGGCGGACCGATTTTCGGCGTTGAGTGCAAGATAGTTGACCCCGAAACAGGCGTGGAGCTTGGCGATAATATGGACGGCGAGTTCTGTGCAAGAGGCTACAACATTATGAAGGGTTACTACAAGATGCCCGAGGCTACTGCGGCTGCTATTGATGAAGATGGCTGGCTCCATTCGGGCGACCTTGCAAGACGTACACCTGAGGGTTACTTCAAGATCACAGGCCGCATCAAGGATATGATAATCCGCGGCGGTGAAAATATTTATCCTAAGGAAATCGAAGAATTTTTCTACACACATCCTAAGGTCAAGGACGTTCAGGTCATCGGCGTTCCGGACAAGGCTTACGGTGAAGAAATTATGGCTTGTATAGTGCTCCAGCCTGACACAGAAGCTACTGTTGATGAAATGAAGCAGTATGCTCTTGAAAGACTTGCAAAGCATAAGGTCCCCAAATATATCGCTTTCGTCGAGGGCTTCCCTATGAATGCGGCAGGCAAAATTCTCAAGTACAAGATGCGTGAGTGGGCAGTCGAATATCTCGGCTTGCAGGACGCAAGCAAAATAGTTACCGCTTAAATATTGTATAAAAGGCGTCGGAAAGTTATTTCGGCGCCTTTTGTGTATTTTGCCGTAAAGACAGGCTTTTTAAACGTTTTTATATGGACGCTGATGGTTAAAGTTACTAAAAAGGTTTGCACGATATTGTTTTTATTCACAAAGAATAAAAATCTTATTGGAAATTTTTTAAAATTCCTTGACAAAATCAAATAATAAAGGTACAATATTAATCAGTAATAACTGCATATTTGTGCCGTTATCGTTAAGTCCGTTAAGATTGGTGGGAAGCAAATGAGCCGGTCAGGTTCAGTAATCTATAACTCCGATTTTGATGAGATGAATTTTCTTGATGATAACGAGCTTGTGAAAATTTCCCGTAATGAACGTGAATCCGCTAAGGGCAGAGTCGCTGCAACGGTTCTGATATCACGTTACCTGCGATTGGTAAGAAAAAAAGCTTACAGCTTTTCAAACGATTGCGCCGAGCCTGAGGATCTTGCTCAGGAGGGACTTCTGGCTTTCCTTAATGCCGTTAATTCATTTGACCCGAACAGGGGAGCGAAATTTTCATCATTTGCGGATGTGTGCGTTACGAATGGTATCAGATCTGCTGTTGTAAGGCTTGGAAGAAATTCGGGGGAGAGCCTTCCCGAGGATTACAGCGAAAAAGCCGACGACGGCGCCATACCCGAGAATATCTGGGTTGAAAAGGAAAAAATGTCGGGTATTTATAAGGAGATCGAAGCGCTTCTTTCCAAAAAGGAGTGGGAGATCTTCAGGATGTATCTGGGCGGACTTTCCTATAAGGAAATTTCAGAGAAGCTTGATATTCCGTTAAAATCGGTTGATAATGCGGTTTTCCGCGTCAGGAAGAAGCTGAAAATGCTCTTTCCGCAGGAAAAGCACATTGATTAATATATGGCCAAGTAGCTTAAAGTCAAGAGCGTTGTTTTTTTCAAAGGCAAAGGTGTCGGTGCGAGTCCGTCCTCAGGTCCAAATTTTTATAAGCGAGGGAAATCGAAATGTACGAAGACAAGACATTAGTATGCAAAGAATGTGGAAATGAGTTCACCTTCACAGCCGGCGAGCAGGAGTTTTACGCTGAGAAAGGCTTTGTAAACGAGCCTCAGAGATGTAAGGCATGCCGCGACGCAAGAAAGAACAGCGCAAAGGCTGAGAGAGAAATGTTTGAAGCAACCTGCGCTTCCTGCGGAGGCGTTGCAAAGGTTCCTTTCAGACCCAGAGAAGACCGTCCTGTATACTGCAGCGACTGCTTCGCAAAGATGAGAGAGGAATAATCTTCATTAAAAAACGGCGGAACCTGCGTGTGTGCAGGTTCCGCTTTTTTGTGTGTAAATAATGGAGATTAAATTTTAGTTTCAGTATTAGTATCAAAAGTATTAGTATCAAAACACTCCACAGGACTGTTTTGAACAAAGTTTTGTTTTGTCTTTATAGAATAACAACAGCTTCGCCGTTGTTAAGGACGCTCTCTCTTGCAGAGCGTCCTTCTTTTGCGGCTAAAACTCCGCAAGCGGAGCCGCCGCAAAATTCAACCTTGCAGAGCGCTTTTAAGGCGGCGCTGCGGCGCCAAGTTAAGAGTTTCGC
>JBJESH010000008.1:0-1688 GCA_051882695.1 Oscillospiraceae bacterium
CTCCCTTTGAAAAACCTAAAACTGCGAGGATAATTCCTGCCGCCGCTCCACCATAAGCAAATATATCCATTACCGTGACGGAGTTAAGCTGCATTGTCAGCACCTTCATTGTTATCCTGCGGAAACGCTCCGATTCGGTATTTATCTTGTCGTGAATATGTCCGTCCGATTGATAGATTTTCAGCGTTGTAAGACCCTGTAAGCTCTCCAAAAAGCTGTCGCCCAGCTTTGCATACTGCACCCAATAATCCGCAAGGAGCCGCTTGGCTATCTTCTGCACGCATACAATTGAAACGGGTATCAGCGGCACGCATATCAGCAGAACCGCAGCCGTTTTAAGGCTGAAAAATGATGTTACCGCAAAGAGAAAAACAGGCGCAAGCATTGCATAGAAAAACTGCGGCATATATGCTCCGAAATATGTTTCAAGCTGATCTACGCCCTCTCCTGCAAGCTGAACCACCTCCGCTGTCGCTGTCTGAGAATTATACGAACAGCCAAACCGCAGTAGCTTTTCCGTTATCTTTTTACGAAGCACAGGCTTCACCAATTTTGAAGATTCAAAGCCTGCTTTTTCTGACAGCATAATGCATACCGCCCTCACAATAACCGAAGCGGCAACAATTATTATCAGCCTAAGCAGACTTACACCCGATGTGTTTTTTTCGTACAACTTCTGCAAAAAATCGGCAATGGAGATAACAGCTGCCGTGCTTGCCGCAAGTCCCACAAGCTGACAGACTACGTTTGCGGCTATGTATTTTTTCGATTCTGGAACTGTTTTTATCAGCCTTGTTTTTATCATTTATCAAACTCCTTTTTCACTAAAAAACCGGCAGTTGTTGACTGTCGGTTTTTGGTCATTATCTCTCCGATGAATACTCTTTTGTAAGCTCATTCCAGTTTTGGAGAGCTACTTTTGCAATTTCGGGGTCATACATGATCCCGATATTTTTCTCAATTTCGTTTCGGCAAACATCAAGAGGCAGCGCCTTTCGGTATGCTCTTGCGGAAGCCATTGCATCTATGGAGTCACAGACAGCGATTATCCTTGCGCCGAAAGGAATTTCCTCACCCTTTGCGCCAAATGGATAGCCTTTGCCGTCCCAGCGCTCATGATGATGAAGAATTATAGCGGCAATTCTTGCGAATTGCTTCGACTTTGAAAGAATGTCTGCACCAATTTCGGGATGCTTTTTCATAAGCTCCCACTCTTCATCGTCAAGTCTGCCGGGTTTGAGCAAAACTCGGTCGGGAACGCCTATTTTTCCAATGTCGTGAAGATGGCCTGCAATGTGAATCTCCTGCGTTTCCGCTGAGGATATACCCAGCTTTCCGCAGAGAAAGCAAGCCATATCGCTGACACGCCTTGAATGGTCTCCAGTATAAGGGTCTCTTGCGTCAAGTGCAGAAGTTATACACTCCACAAACTCGTGATATTCAAAATTCAACTCACATTCACAGCTCATTTTCCTCTGTCCTTTCAACCGAATACCCAAGTCCTACAATGGTCTGTCGGATGTTAAATTCCGCAACGGGAGATTGAGAATAGATCTCAGCAGTTCCGTTTTTGAAATCCGCCTGCGCATATATGCCCTGTCTGTCAAAAGCATTTTCTATCCTTGCTGCGCAATTTTTACAGGACATTCCGCCGACAGTTACGGTGTATCTGTACTTTAATTCGGACA
>JBJESH010000009.1:0-1685 GCA_051882695.1 Oscillospiraceae bacterium
GCGCACAAAGAACAGCTGTACAGGGTACGGGACAAGCGGAACTCTGCTTGAATATCCGTATAAAACCCTGAAGAGTTATTCTGAAAGTGAAAATTATAAATCGGCAGGAACTATTCTTTGCAATGTTATTAACCCTGTTGATGATAATATTGTGGATTCTGTTTACGAGTACGGAACAAATCGCAGCAGCCGGATACTTTTTACATCTGCAGTTTCTTCGTGCCGTTGGACGATGCTTGCGGTCTCGGATAAATACAGCATTAAAAGCGAAGCCGGAAAAACTAGCGTAGCAATGAGGAATATTTCTATTATCGTACTTATTATTTCATGTATCGGAACTATTTTATTTGTTTACTATTTTACAAAGCCGATAGACGAGATAATGAAGGTTTTCCAGAAAAAACAGAAGGGCGATATGAACGCCAAATTTGACATAAGAAGCAATGATGAGTTCCGTGCTATAGGAAATGCGTTCAATGCCATGTTTGATGACGTTTTTGAAAGCGAACAGCGTTATCGGACGATCGTCGAAATCACTAACAATATCGTATTTGAGATCAGCTTTAAAAAGGGTACGGTTTTTGTTTCCAAAAACTTTAACAAGAAATTCAGCTATCGTCCCAAGGATGACAGCATGAAAGAAAGCTTTTTCTACAAGATACGCGTACATAAGGATGACAAAGAACGCTACATGAACGACCTTGAACGTATTCTCGGTCCTGCAAATTTTATGCAGGGAGAATACCGCGTAAAGAGTATATACGGCGATTTTATATGGATCATGATAAAAGCTACCAAGTTCTTTAACCGTGACGAAGTTCCTACAAAGATCGTCGGTGTTATTATGGATATCGACAAGGAAAAGAAAAGTGAAATGCACCTGCTTCAGCGTGCAAGCTATGACGCACTTACTCAACTTTACAACAGAGAAACCTTCCTAAAGAGTCTTGCTGCCGAGATCGAAAATTCGTCTATGAAGAAAACTCTTGACGCAATGCTTTTTATCGATTTGGACGATTTCAAGTTCTTTAATGACGAATACGGACATGCCTGCGGCGATGAAGTGCTTAAATTTGTTGCAGATACTCTTAAGGAAATTTGCTTTGAACACGGATTTGCAGGACGTTTCGGCGGTGATGAATTTGTTGCTTGCCTTACAAATCTTACACTTTACGGTGATTCGGGAAAAATTGCTCAGGAGATAATTGATATTCTCGGAAAGGGCTTTACATCGGAATCTACCGGACTTAAGCTTACTGTTCATTGTTCGATAGGTATTGCATTCCTGCGTGAAAGCGGCAAAACTACCGAAGAAGTCATTGCTGCTGCGGATGAGGCAATGTACAATATCAAGAAACACGGCAAGTCTGCATATGCATATGCGAAATCACCTCAGAAGCAGGCTGCGGAGCCTTCGCAGGATAAACAGGAGCAGATACCTGATAACGGTTATGTGAACGACATAAGTCATTTGCTTTAAAGAAAATATGTGCGCAAGAGCGCAGATACTGTATTTTGGTATCTGCGCTTTTTATATTTACAAAAAAACTGTTTTGTGTTATAATTTAATATAATATGTAATATTACGGAGATTGAGTAATGATAAGAAAATTTACGGAACAGGATCTGCAGGCAGTCATGGAAATATGGCTTGCTTCAAATCTTGAAACGCACAGCTTCATAAA
>JBJESH010000010.1:0-6714 GCA_051882695.1 Oscillospiraceae bacterium
TGAGCTTCTTTGCCGCAAGCTCGGATTTGAGAGCCGCAGTTCTTGCCGCAAGCTTATCCTCGATGCTTTTGCGTACCTCGTTTGCAAGCTGGCCGATAACGGGTCTTTCCTCTGCGGAAAGTCCGCCCATCTGCTTCAGGATAGCAGTAAGCTCGCCCTTTTTGCCAAGGTACTTTACGCGGAGATTTTCAAGGGCGTCGGCAGCGCCGCATTCCGCCAGTTCCTTTTCGGCAAGCTGTCTGATTTTTTCAAGCTGTTCTTTCATTTAAAAACCAATCCTTTCTGTTCCCGTGCTCTATCGGAAAATGTTAGTCCAAACAAAAAGCCCTGTCCCGTTTTTCGGGACAAGGCATGACCTTGCTTATAACCACCCATTCAAAGGACATACATCCTCCATGCCTTAACGCGGCAAAAACGTTTCCGCCTACCTGCAAAATAAAATGTTTCAGCGGAACCACTCGCGGGTGAAATTCGTCATGACGGGGTAAAAAGGAGCTTCCAGCAAATGCCCCTCTCTCTGTATAAACCGTATCCGTCCGGACTACTTTGCCCGGTCATAATGTTTCGGGAATTTATTTCATACCGATATCCGTTTTCAGCGGATATGAATACTATACTTATTATTATATACAATAACGTCACAAATTGCAAGCAAATTTTTATTGCAAAACTGTTTTTTTTGTGATATAATATATTTTATACAAAAAACGATATAATTCAGGAGGAAAAAATGGACATTTTTGTTGAACAAATTGTGAAAAAAGAAACAACTCGAAAAGACTGGGCAATGAGAGTTCTTATCGGTATCGGAATGGGTGTTGTTGCTGCAGTCTGCGTGTTTGTGTTTTTGTTTATAATTCCCATACCGGGACTTGCTTTGCTGCTTCTTGCCGGAGTTTTCTACGGAGGCTACCGTTTGCTGACCAATTCCGACTGTGAGTATGAGTACATTGTCACGAACGGCGAAATAGATATCGACAAAATAATTGCAAAGAGAAACCGTGTGCGCCTTATTACCGCAAAGGCTTCGGCATTTGAAGCTTTCGGCGAATACAAGGACGCACCGGAGCTTGAAAGCGGAGCAACTGTTGTAAGTGCGGTAGGCGAAAGTGAAAGCGGAGCAGAAACAACCGCTTACTATGCGGATTTCAAACACGCAACGGCAGGAAATGTCCGTCTTATTTTTACACCCGAAGAGAAGGTCGTTGAGGCGCTTAAACCTTTTCTTCCGAGACAGCTTAAAATAAACAAAAAATAACAGCATCTTTCTTGATTATATTTTTAAAAATACTACACTGAATAAATACTGTCCCGAAAGGATGTTATCTTATGACTATAGGTTCGTATATTATCGAGCTTGACCGCTTTAAAAAGCTTGCTCCCAAACCGAGATTTCTTGCGAAATATTATTCTCCGCAGGAGATGAAATTTCTGATGGAAAAGCATTTTCCGCTTTATTCCACTGCGGAAATGTTTGCTGCGAAATTTGCGTTTCTTAAAGCTATGGGAATAAGCTCCAACGGGCTTAAAATGAATGAGATCTCCGTGCTGACCGATTACAGCGGAGCATATTATATCAGTCTTTCAGGAAAAGCTAAGAAGGCATTTTCGCTTAAACGCTGTCGAATCGGCGTAAGCTGTTCCCATACAAAGAATATTGTTCAGGCAATTGTTATTTTTTATGAGTGATAACTGCAAAACGGAGGACTTTCAATGATCTATCCTACACCAAAGCAGATGAAAACCATTGAGGAAAATTCCGATAAAAACGGCGTTTCTTACCGCGCTCTTATGGAGAACGCGGGGGAAGCGCTTACTATGTCTATATATAAAATCGGCAGCGAGACTGATATTTCTTCCGGCGTTGTATTTATCTGCGGCAGCGGCAACAACGGCGGAGACGGCTTTGTTTCTGCACGCTTGCTTGCTGAAGGCGGTGTTCCGGTCACAGTTGTACTTGCCTGCGGCGATCCGTCTACTGAGCTTGCTGCTGTGGAATACTGCGAATTAAGCGGCGCAGGAAGCATTGATGTACTTAATCTTAACGATAATATCGAGAAGGCCTTTTCACGTTTTTCCGAAGCGGCTGTAATTGTTGACTGTGTTTTCGGTACGGGCTTTCACGGATTTCTGCCGCCCCAGATCAAGGCTTGCTTTTCCTATGCGGAACGATGCAGTGCGATCAAGATCGCCGCAGATGTTCCGTCCGGAGGCGATTGCCTGAGAGGTACGGTTTCAGAGGGGACAATGAAGTGTTCCTATACGGTAACATTCGGGTATAAAAAGGTCGGTATGCTTATGCAGCCCCTTGAAGAATACTGCGGTGAAATTATTACCGCAGATATCGGCTTTACAGAAAAATGCGTTCACGGCTCCGATCATATGCCCACGCTTTTTACAGAAAAGGACGCTTCGGAAATACTTCCGAAACGTGCTAAAAATGCTCACAAGGGCGATTTCGGAAGATTGCTTAATATTGCCGGCAGTGTGAGAATGAGCGGCGCTGCGGCTCTTTCAACCAAAGCGGCTCTTCGCTCGGGAGCAGGTCTTGTTACTCTCGCCTCGACGGAATCGGTCATATCAAGAATTGCCGGAGCAATGCCCGAGGCAATGTATCTTCCGCTTGAAGCTGATCCAAACGGAGCGGCTGACTCAGAGAATGCAAATATTATTCTTAAAGAATGTGAAAATAAAAGCGCAGTTTCTGTCGGATGCGGACTATCCGTTACCGAAGGTACTAAAGCGATCGTGAAAAAAGTGATAAAAAGTGCAGCGTGTCCGATTATTTTAGACGCAGATGGAATAAACTGCATTGCGGACAACATAGATATAATCAGAGACGCAAAAGCAGAGCTTATCATCACTCCTCATGCAGGTGAGCTTGCACGGATATCAGGGATATCTCCTGCCGAAGCTGCTGCCGACAGACTTACGCTTGCGGTCAATCTTGCAAGGGAATACGGCATGACTGTTGTTGCAAAAGGAGTTCCGACGTTTGTGGCAGGTCACGGAAAGGTTTATGTTATTCCTGCCGGAAATCCCGGTTTGAGCCGCGGCGGAAGCGGAGATGTGCTTACGGGAATTATTGCAGCGTTCTGCGCGCAGGGACTTGTTCCTTTGGACGCTGCTGCGCTGGGGGTATTCGTTCACGGCGCTGCGGCGGATTTGGCTGCTGAAAAGCTTTCTATGACGGGTATGCTGCCTTCTGATGTGATAGAAAACCTGCCTTTTGTGTTCAAAGCTTGGAACAGATAAGGCGGTTGGATATCTTGGTATTACGCCCTCTGTTCTTTGAATGGAGGGCATTTTTATGGGTAAATCAAGGAAAAATACGGGACTGTTTATTATACTCTCAGCAATAATCGTACTTGTTTTTACTTCTTGTAACGGAAAAATGGGCATAAAATCAAAGACTCCCGACATGAACGTACAGTTTGAAACCGATATGAAGGTTCAGTCGGGAGAGCTGGAGTTTACGGGAAGCATGAAAAGATACGGAACGGGACTTTGGGAAATGCGTGTAGATTCGCCGGAAACGCTTGCCGGACTGACGCTTTCTTACAATGACAGCGGAGTAAAGGCACAATTGGACGATCTTGAATTAGATATCCCTGTTGAGGATATTAACAACGGCGCTGTTTTTGCGCTTATTTTCAAGGCTGTTGACAGCGCTGCATTGGCAGGGGAGCTGACCTTTACCGAAAGCGAAGACGGTAAAACCTACACAGGAGAATTTGCGCAAGGTACATATTCAATTACCTTTGACCCTGAAAGCCTTGCTCCTGTTAAGCTGGAAATACCCGAAGCGGCTCTTTGCGCCGAGTTTAACGGGTTCCATATCCTTACGGGAGAAAATACCGTAACAGAGCAAGCAGAGCAGGAAAGCAGTTCTCATAATTAAATAGGATATTAGTTCTGAAAACCGAATAAAACAACAAAGGGTACCGAGCAAGCTCGATACCCTTAAATGCTATTTATCAATATTGTGAAACGTAATTAATCGGATTGAGGTAAGTACCGTAGCTGCGGATCTCAAAATGCAGGTGGTTTCCGGATGAATCACCGGTGCTTCCCACATAGCCGATAAGCTGACCCTTTACAACATAGTCACCGTAGCTTACAGCCAGCGAACTCTGATGAGCGTAAACTGTAACATTTCCGTCGGCATGTTCAATTCTTATCCAGTTGCCGTAACCGCCGTTCCAGCCGGTTGAAGATTCAATGACTGTACCGGATTCGGCAGCGTATATCGGAGTTCCGTAAGGAGCGGCAATATCAATACCCTTATGACCTCTTCCGTCGCCCTGATAAGCGGAAATATAACCGCCGTCAACAGGCCAGAAATATTCGCCTGAGCCGCCTGAACCTTCGCTTACCGGAGTGATAGTCTCTCTTGTACCGACCCTCATTTCCTTTGCAACAGGCTCAGAAAGAACGACTTCATTGATTACTTCTTTAGATACGGGGGTATTGCCCTTATATGTTACCAAAGCAGTAACCTTTTTCTCTCCCTCGATTCCCTTTACGTCAACGGCACTGTCGCCCTTGTACATATCGGGGTCTTCTGTTTTGATGATCTCATAGTCTATTGCTTCGTTATAGACAACCTCTTTAGTAGTCAGCACCTGAAGATAAGGTACTTCCTCGCTGAGCTGCACAACAGCTCCGATAGGACAATATTCCGTAATATCTTCGATCTCTTCACCTTTAAAAGTGATGAAACATTCATTAAGCTCATCCATAGTTATGCCGTTGTCAACAGCGATATCCCACGGGTTATCTCCCTTTTGGATCTCGTAATAAACCGGCTCGGAAACAATTGATGTAAAGGTATCGATAATTTCCTGCTGGTCGACTATAATAGACGGATCAACAAACTGCTCGTAGGTATACTCAATATCCTTGTCAAAGGAGACCGAAACAACCTCGCCTTCAAGGTATTCGCTTTTTTTGCTTTCAATAAAGCTTGAAATATCGTCGTTTTCCTTAACAGCACCGATGACCTGACCGTCAACGGTAACAACATAAGCTCTCTCCTTATAAACATTTTCGTCGTTAACGCCTGCGGCATACTCCTTGCCGGCAGATACTTCCTCTTCGGCAGGTTCTTCAGCGGCCTGAGTTTCGATCTGTTCCTGAAGAGCATCTGCGAGCATCTGCTCGTCGATGACCTCGTCCTGAGCGCCCAAAGGCTTGAGCGAAAGCATTGCGGTAATGTAAGTATCGCTGTTGGTATCGTAATATGTTGCACGGTCTGCAATAACCTTCTGAGCTTCATTGATGACCGATTCCTCGGATACAACGCCGATTTCCTGACCGTTGTATTCAACGGTTACACCATAATCTGCGGAAGCCTTGTCAGCGACCACGCACACAAGAAAAGCAATGCTTACAACGGGAACGGTATAATTGACCACCGTTTTGGCAAATTTTTTGCTTCCCTTTAAAGCGGCGGCAATATCAGAAAGCTGAAGAACGACAGCCTTGCCGAAACCGACCTCTGCCATTCTGCCTGAAAACCTTCCGCACCAACCGGAAAAACGCTTTGCACTGACGGAAAAGCTGTTTCCGAGCTTTTTAAAATGTTTTGCCGAAGATACGGCAAATTTTCTAACAAGCGGAACAGCACCGCTTCCGATGCCTGCCGCAATGTGTTTTATAACGGAAAAAGTCCGTTTTACAGCCGCAGCAGCAAGATATGTAACAAGTGAACCTACATTCACCATGGCCGATTCAAAGCTTATATTTTTCTTATTCAAACCGGTAGCATTCTCCGCTTGCTTTTTTTCTGAAGCATTAGGATGAAGGCTCATCTAAACAACTCCTTTCCTTTTGTTTACACATATATTCAAGATAAAACTGAAAATCCTGTTAAAAATACAAACAGTTACAAAACAGTAACATTAATATTATTATAATGCATTTTTTTCAAAAATCAACACTCTGAAGTTTTAAGTCACAATTTATTAATCTTTTTTAGACATTCACACAAATTTAACATTGATTTTTATACACATTCACTATAAAATTTCCTTATTTTTGCTGTAAATATATTCCTTTAAAAATCTCTTGACGGAAAAATTACATATAATTACAGTTACAGTTTGTAACCTTTTTGCATTGTATTCTCATAGATCCCTTTATTTAAGCCGTTTATGAAAATCAAAAAAATTACAAAACGGTAACAAACGCCGAAAATAATGTTACCGTTTGTAATTTTCATTCAAGAAGCTGTTCCATATCTTCTCTTATCGGGCAGGAAAGGGTTATTATTTTGCCGTCCGAGGGGCGTGCGAAGCTCATTTCTCCGCAGTGCAGAGCTTGTGTTCCGCAGAATTCAAGGCTTCCGCCGTAAAAATCGTCCCCTGCAAGAGGGTGTCCGACAGAAGAAAAATGCACACGGATCTGGTGGGTGCGCCCGGTTTTAAGCGAGACTTTTACCAGCGAATGTCTTCCGTTTCCTTTTATAATGGTGTAATCGGTAACGGCATGCTGACCGTTTATATTTATCTCTCTTCGTATGATAGAGCTGTCCGCTCTGCCTATAGGGGCGTCAATAGTGTATACGCCCGAACTGCTTTCATACCATTTTAAAAGCGGATTTTCCGTATTGTGAGGGAGTGGCTCTCCTTCGGTTACCGCCATATAAATTTTCGAGATGCTTCCGCTGAGAAGGTTTGCCGCGTGGGCGTTTTTAGCCACGGCACAAAGTCC
>JBJESH010000011.1:0-6704 GCA_051882695.1 Oscillospiraceae bacterium
AATACAACATCAACGGAGTTAACGCTCTGATGGACTCGGTTTCATTTACCGCAGAAAAGCTTAACGGTGAATTCAATTACAGCGACTATGTCTACGCCGCCGTAACAGTTGACAGCCTTACCGTTTCCTACGACAGTCTCGGCAATAATTATTCTCATGCGCCGAAGATAACTTCCTTTGAAGTACTTTATGAAAACGCTGCGGAAGCTATCAGCAGCACCGAGCTTCTGAAAAAATTTGACGCCAAAAATGACGGTTCAGCGGCGGTTTACAATACTCTCACTGACAACATTGAACTGTTCATGGGCGAAGATATCATGGGCGTAAACCTTATCGACCTTGACTTTAACGGAACACCCGAACTTCTTGTTACGAGAACCGTTCAGGACGAGATAGACGATGGTATTGGTGAATGTGCAGATGTTGACATTTACTCCGTAGAGGACGGAAAGCTAAACCTTATCGACACGCTTTACAACTCCAAAACAAACATTTATCAGACCGGAAATATCATAGGCTTAAAGACTACCGACCAGCTTGAAAAAGAATGGTTTACAATGTCACGAAAGAATGTCAAAACGGGCGGAAATCAAGCCGTTGACTACCTGTTTAAGCTTAAAGACGGCAAGCTTGAATACACCGAGGTATTCAGAAGCGAGGTAGTTTCATACAAGCCTGAAAGTGACGCACCCGGAGATATAAACTACTACTTCTACGGAGAAAAGCTTGAATTTGATTCCTATGAAGGTCCCCACCCGTACGATTCGGACGACCCGTGGACGTATTATTCATGGAACGGCATAACCGCCACATTCGGAGAGTGGGAGCTGTGGGGTTTTATCCGCGCGAAGTACTGCGAGGATATTGAGCAGTCATTCAACCTTTACAGCGATTGGCTTTCTGTATTCAACGCTTATGATGACTGCGAAAAGCTCACATTAAACGAGCGCACGATGAAATACAAGCTTGCATATCTTGTGGACTCGTTCTATTACGGAGAGTACAACCCAGCAAAAATGAAGTATAAATACTGGTTTTTGGGCGACTATGCAAAGCCCGTTATCTATCTTTACCCCGAAGAAAAGACGGACGTTTCCGTAAAAGTTGAACTTGATGGCGGAGCGCTTACCTGCACATATCCCGATTACCGTGACGGCTGGAACGTTACCGCTTATCCCGACGGAACAATTATTGACAATGCCGACGGAGAAGAATATTACTGTCTTTACTGGGAGGGCGTAGGCAAGTCCGACTGGGATATGTCAAAAGGCTTTGTTGTCAAGCGTGAAGACACCGCCGATTTCCTGCGGAGCAAGCTTAAAGAGATAGGTCTTACTCCGAGAGAAAGCAACGAGTTCATCATTTACTGGCTGCCCGAGCTTATGAAAAACGAATGCAATCTTATCACCTTCCAGACAACGCAGTACGAAAAAAATGCTGTCCTGGACATTGACCCTGTCCCTGACAGCATACTGAGAATTTTTATGGTTTATGAGCCGTGCAGTGAAAATACCGAAATTGAGCCGCAGGAGTTTGAACCCTTTGAAAGAAACGGCTTTACGGTAGTTGAATGGGGAGGAAGCCGCGGAAACTCTTAACCGCGGCTTTCAGCCTTAATTCCTATTATTCAATAGTATATGTGACCGTGTTGCTTATGGGAACATACTGCCCCGAAACGTAGGCGCTCAGGTAAATTTCATATGTGCCCGATTCCTCCAAAAAATATCTGTAGCTAAGTTCGCCTTCGGCATTGCGGTGAAGCACCTGCTCGCCGTTGTAGAAAACCATCCAACCGAGATTGTAATATCCTTCAACTTCGGGACGAGTCACGGTATGATTTTCATCTATCGTTATTTCAACAGGGTCTTCAATAACAATTTCACTTTTCTCCTTTTCGTTCCATGAAATAAAATCAAATTTTTCATCATTCACGATAACGTCAGCGGTACAGTCTTTTATCGAACAGTTTGCCTCATAGCCGAGCATAGAGCCTGCTGTTCTGCCGTAAACCTCGCCGCTGACATGACAGTTTTCATATGAGCCGCATATCGCCTGCCCTGTAATTATACCCACATCGTTTCCGCCGTCTATAAAAGCATTTTCAAAGGTAATATTCCCTACATAGCAAAAAGTTTCCCAACCGATAAAGCCAATATCAGTCCCGCCGCTGATGATCTTCATATTCTTTATTGTACACCCGTTTCCGTCAACCAGACAGGTAAACGGGTGATCGTTTTGTCCGCCCGACCAGCCCATCGGCACCCATTCATAGCCTTCAAGGTCAATATCGTTCTGAAGCTGCATAAGCAGATATTGTCCCTCGGGCGATGTATTTACATAATAATTGAAGCTTGCAAGCTCCTCGGGAGTGCTTACAAGAAACACACCTTGTTCAACGGAGCTTTCAATATAAGCTGCGTCCGCAAGAGTCGGGATATCTCCGTAATCACGGTATTCCATCCAGCCGTCGTTATCGGGATACTTTTCAAAAAGCTCCGCATTTGTTTCTTTAAATTTAAGAAATCTCCTTGCCTCTTTGACTTCATCGCTTCCCTCGGGATAAAGAGTGATTTGTTCCCCGTCTTTTTCAAGCTCAAGGCAGTCGTCATAGATATAATACTTAAAAACAGTATACTCATTGATGCCGTCAATAATAAGCCGTATATCATAATCATTATAACCATTGTATAATGCAGAAAAGCTATGCTCTTCCCCCGCAATTTCAACAGTACCGTCACTATTGAATATCCACTGCTCATATGGACTGTCAATATTTATCCAGTACCCTTTTAGCTTTCCGGAAGCGTCATAAAGCCTTTCTTCTGTTTGTGCTTCAAGGCTTTCAGCATTTTGGGTATCATCTTTATCCGTTTCACTATCCGAAGCAGCTGCCTCTGTAATATCCTCCGAAAGCTGTTCGGAAAGCGCCTCATCGCCGCCGCTTTTACTATCGTTACAGCCGCAGAAAAGCATTCCGCAAGCCAGAAATGCTGCAATAAATTTCAGTTTATACATAAATCGGTCACTCCATATCTGCATTGTTTATTCGTTCTGTTCGTCCTGTCCGTTTTCGCCCCTGCTCATACGCTTGTAGCTGAGAGGACTTATTCCCACATATTTTTTAAACTTGTTGTGGAAGTAGTTTATATTTGTATAACCGACCATCTCCGCAACCTCGTAAACCTTGTATTCGTCCATTTCAAGCAAACGCTTTGCCTCGGTAATTCTTATGCGGTCAAGATAGTTATTGAAGTTCTCGCCGGTATACTGGTGAAAAACCTTTCCGAGATATGCGCTGTTGTAGCCAAAAATATTTGCCAACTGTTCAAGTCTTAGCTCACGGCTGTAATTTGAACAGATATACTGCACAACACGCTCCATGGTACTTTTTGTCGTACGTCCGAAATGCGTACATGACAAATCGGTAAGCGTAGTTTTAAGCAGCTCGATAATATCAAACAGGCTCGACCTTTCTCCGATTTTGGCAATAAACTCGTCATTGATGAACTGCTCCGTCTTCTTTTCGCCTATATTTTTCACAAGACGGGCTTTGATTTCCATAACAGCAGTAATGCAGGTAACTTTAATTCTTTCCGCCGTATAAGCATTATTGCAAAGTGCCTGACGGAGTTTTTCAAGAGTTATTCCCAGCTTTTCTGTATCATTTATCTCAACATATGCGTAAATCTGACCGATGATCTCACCGATCTCACTATCGCCGCCGCTTTCCTCACTGAGGGTATCGTTAGTTACAACTCCGCAGTGCAGATACATAAAACGGTTTTTAAGCAGCGAATCCGCCTCAAGGTACGATTGCTTTATATCATATGGACTTGAAACCGTATCACCCACAGTAACAAAAATTTTTCCGAAGTAATCCTTATTCAGCTTAGAAAGAAACTCTATAATTTTTGAACGGCTCCAGCCCTTGAACAGAACCGCAGTTATGCCGCTTAACTCAGGAGTTATCACATCAACATCGCTGCACATTTCCAGGCGGCGCTTTACGGTTTCAAGCAGAAGCGATTTTTCATCAGGCTCCATGTCCTCGGTCGAACTGATAATTGCAGCGTCGTAATTTTTATAATTATACGCATCAAGTGAGCTTTTTCCGATAATGCTGTCATCGCCCAGAAGCAGCGCACGAACAAGCTGCTCGTTCATATACTGGCTGCCCTTGCGCATGGTGACCTCATCCTTGCGTTCCTCATGGATTTCGTCACGGAGAGTTTTCAACGCTTCAACCAGTTCATCCTCGTCAACAGGCTTCAGAATAAAACCCTTAACACCCAGCGACATGGCCTCTTTAGCATATGTAAAATCGGAATACCCCGAAAGAATGAGACACTTTCCGTCAAATCCCTTGCTTTTAGCCGCCTCGATCATTTTTATTCCGGTCATACCAGGCATCTTAACGTCAGCAATAACAATATCGGGATTAAGCGAAATAATCTTAGCAAGACCGTCATCGCCGTCCTCACCCTCGCCTATGACCTCAAGACCAAGCTCATTCCATGGGATCATCATTTTTACACCCTGACGAACGTTAGGCTCGTCATCTACAAGCAAAACCTTCAGCATAATTTATACCAATCCTTTTTAAGAGTTAAGCTTTGCGGAAATATTTCCGCTTATTTCTCTGTATTTTTCGGGAAGCCTTTTCATAACATTTTCATCGACCTCTCTCGGCAAAGTAATTCTTATAGTTGTTCCTCTGCCGGGAACAGTTTCAACCGTCATGCCGTACTGCTCGCCGTGATACATTTTTATACGTTTATTTACATTTGTCAGACCGATGCTCTTTCCCGAAGATGTATCGTTCTTTTCAAGCTTAGCGAGAAGTTCTCTCAGCTTGTCGGGTGCGATACCGCTTCCGTTATCGGAAACCTCAATAAGAACCGTTTCTCCGCGGTAAAAAACCTTAACATTTATCTTGCCGTTGTTTTTTGCACTTTCAATACCGTGTACAAACGCATTTTCAACTATCGGCTGAATAATAAGCGGCAGGATTTTATAATTGCGGTCGACCTCACAGTAGATCGAATAAGAAACTCTGTCGCCGAAACGTGCCGACTGAAGCTCAAGATAGCTTTTGGTAAATTCCAGTTCGGATTCAAGCGTGACCATTCCGTCCTTTACTTCAAGACAGCGCCGCATAAATTTTCCAAGCTTTTTGACCAGATCAGCAGTTTCCTTATCGTTGTTGCAATATGCCTTCATACGGATAGTTTCAAGCGTATTATAAAGGAAGTGCGGATTTATCTGGCTTGCCAGCGCTTTGAATTCCGCCTCGACCTGATTCAGCTTGAAGCTTTCCGACTGGATTTTCGCCTTGTACGCGTCGTTGATAAGCGTCTGCATACTGTCAACCATCTTTTTCAAGTCCTGATAAAGGTCAAAGATCTCATCTGTTCCCTTGATTTCATCGGTAAGCTCAAAATTACCTTCAGAAACACTGTGCATCTGATTTTTGAGAAATTGGATACGTCTTGAAAAAACACTGGAAAACAGGATAGTGATCAGTATTGAAAGAAGTATGCAAAGGAAAATATACCATATGTATACAAATATAACACCTTTTATCTCATCATCAAAAAATGCATACGGTTTTACAACATATATCTGAAACAAGTTTCCGCTGTTGTCAAAGTCAAAATACGAAACAACGGTAGTTCCAAGCTTTTCAAGCTGATTTTTACCGTCCTTCAGCAGTTTTGAATCGCTTATTCCGGATAAAAAGCCATCACCCATATCATTAACGACCATTCCTGCGTCATAATCCGGAACATTGCTGTAGAATATCACTCCCTGTCCTACGCACATAGCAGCGCTGAAATTGTATTCCTTGACCAATTCGGTATAAATATCGCTGCTTACTGTTACTCTCATTACACCAAGGAAACTGCCGTCTCTTCCGTTAAGCGGGCTTACCTGACAAAGAAAATAAGTTTCTGCTCCGTCTATTTCATCATATACAAGCTGCCATTTTACGGAATTTGTCTCTGCCGTTTCCCTGTACCAATAAGTATCCTTTATTTTTTCATCGGCATAACAAAACGAAGAATCGGGAACAAAGTTTTCAATATCAATATAAAACTTTATATCGTCAATTTGCGAATAAGCATTCAAAAATTCCGGCACGACCTTGTTCTGCAAATAATAATCATAATATTCGTCACGGTTGACAAAATCATTATTGATAAGCTCCTGTACTTTTTCGTTTCCGATAACCCTTTCACTGATATTGGAAACAGTAACAAGAACGTCTTTTAATCTTGTTTTAAGGCTGTCGGAAGCTGATATCGTTTCATTTATTGCATTTTCCTTTATAGTATCGGCAAGATTATAAAGCAAAAAAACTCCTGCAAGCGTAACGGGCACGACCGCAGTTATACACATTATAATAAGCTTATTGCGGAATTTTGTATTAAGCAGCTTTTGCACCGGGTTAAACATACGCTTGCACCTCCGCCGAAAAATAATTCAAAATGCTTTAATATTTATTTTACCATATTAGAAAGAGAAATGTATGAATATTTAATGAACCGCAAAAAATAAGACTCCCCGAAGAGGGGAGTCCGGCATTTATCAGCATCAGAATGTAACTGTAACTTTTGTTCCGACATTTACCTTACTTTCCAGCTTTAAGTCTGCATTATGAAAAGCTGCTGCGTGTTTGACTATAGAAAGGCCAAGTCCTGTTC
>JBJESH010000012.1:0-1678 GCA_051882695.1 Oscillospiraceae bacterium
CCTGTCACTGCTGCAATTGTGGGTATATCAGTTTTCTCCGAGCCTTTAAGCATTACGGGCATTATCGGTATTGCGCTTGTAATTGCTTCTCTGGCGTTGCTGAACATTGCTCCGAGTAGTAAAGAAATAATAAGCGAAAAAGAAGCTAACATATAATATTTTCCAAAGGAGAAATTACATATGAAAAATATTGATTTGATGCTTGCAAAGCTTTACGGTGAAAAAGCTGTTTCTTTGCAGAGAGAACGTTATGAAAAGGCAGAAAAAGCTTTTGCCGAACTGTTTGGAAAGCCTGAAAATCTCATGATTTTTTCTGCTTCGGGACGTACCGAGGTAGGCGGTAATCATACCGACCACAACCGAGGAAAGGTTCTTGCGGCGGCTGTTGGACTGGATGTTATTGCCTTTGTAGTTCCAACCAATGACGGAATTATTACTGTAAAATCAGAAGGCTTTCCTCAGGACGTTGTTGATACTGCCGACCTGTCCGTTAATGAGAGCGACAAGAATACTTCTGCTGCACTTATCAGAGGAGTCGCGGACGGTTTGAAAAAAGACGGCTTTGAAATCGGCGGTTTTAAAGCTTATACTACTTCAAATGTCTTGAAAGGCAGCGGTATTTCTTCATCTGCGGCATTTGAGGTGCTTATCGGAACAATTCTTTCTCACATTTACAATGACGGAAAAGTCAGCGCAGTGAAAATTGCGCAAATTGCACAGTACGCCGAAAATGTTCACTTTGGCAAGCCAAGCGGACTTATGGATCAGATGGCTTCATCTGTGGGAGGATTTATTGAAATTGATTTTGCTGATACTGCAAACCCGATAATAGACGCCATCAGCTATGATTTTGCCGCAAGCGGTCACAGCCTTTGCATTGTAGATACAAAGGGCAATCATGCTGACCTCACTCCCGAATATGCGGCTATCCCTGTTGAGATGAAAGCTGTTGCCAAATTTTTCGAAAAAAACGAGCTTCGGGATATTACACGTGAGCAGCTTTGGGAAAACATTGCTGAGGTACGCAAGTCATGCGGTGACCGTGCTGTTTCAAGAGCATTGCATTTCTTTGACGAAAATGATCGCGTAGACCGTGAAGCGGCTGCTCTCCGCAGCGGTGATCTTGATGCGTTTCTCCATGAGGTCACAGCCAGCGGAAACAGTTCTTTCAAATATTTGCAGAACATTTTTGCAACAGTTGATTCACGTGAACAGGGTGTTGTTCTGGGACTTTATACGGCAGAACGCATACTGAACGGACGCGGTGCCTGCCGTGTTCACGGAGGAGGATTTGCGGGAACGATTCAGGCTTTTGTTCCAAACGACCTGCTTGATACGTTTGTATCTGAAATGGAGCATCTTTTCGGCAAAGGAAGCTGCTACAACCTGTACATTCGTCCCCTCGGCGGAACAAGAGTTATGTAATATAAAATTTGCGGACCTTGGTTTGAAAGCCAAGGTCCGTTTTATATTTATGTTATTTACTGCTTCAAAAGCTTTTTCATATATTCTTCCGTGGAAATACCTGACGGTCTGTTGTAACGGTTTATGCAAAGCAGACAATCCGGGTCTGAACGGGAAATATAATTTGGCTTTTCATAGCAGCTGAGCAGCGCCTTAAAACCCATTTCCCGGAAAATATCAACGCTTTCGTCCGAAATTAGTCCAAAAGGATATG
>JBJESH010000013.1:0-1664 GCA_051882695.1 Oscillospiraceae bacterium
AGAAGAAGCACTGGCTCTCGCTTGCCAGAATGCTAAGGCTAAATTCGACGAGACCATCGAAGTTCACGTTCGTCTGGGCGTTGACTCCCGTCACGCTGACCAGCAGGTTCGTGGTGCGGTAGTTCTCCCTAACGGTACAGGTAAGAAGGTTAAGGTTCTCGTATTCTGTAAGGAAGAGAAAGAGGAGGCTGCTAAGGCAGCCGGCGCAGATTACGTTGGCGGCGCTGATCTCGTTGACAAGATCGTTAAAGAGAACTGGCTCGATTTTGACGTTTGCGTTGCTTCTCCCGACATGATGGGCGTTGTAGGTAAGGCTGCAAGAGTTCTCGGTCCTCGCGGACTTATGCCTAACCCCAAGGCTGGTACTGTTTCTCCCGACGTTGCCAAGGCTGTAACAGAAGCTAAGGCCGGTAAGATCGAGTACCGTCTTGACAAGACAAACATCATCCACTGCCCTATCGGCAAGGCTTCTTTCGGTCAGGAAAAGCTTTCCCAGAACCTCGATACTCTTCTTGAAGCTATCGTTAAGGCTAAGCCTGCTGCTGCTAAGGGTACTTACATCAAGTCCTGTGTAGTGGCTTCCACAATGGGCGTTGGTATTCCTGTTTCTACAACAAAGTACGGCGTTTGATTGTAATTAGCAAAATCAAGGAGTCCAAGTTTAACTTTGGACTCCTTTTTTGTATGGGAGAATATTTATGAAAAACAAATCAGAACGAAAGCCTAATGAAACAATATTTACCGTAGAGGAAGCTTCCGAGCTGCTGAAATTCCTTTATGAAATGCAGCCGAACCGTCCCAAAGGAAAGGTCAAATCCGAATTGGAACACAAGCTTGTTTCCGTGGACGGCAAAACGGTTACAAAATATAATTATGCGCTGAAAAAGGGTCAGCAGGTAAAAATCGGGGTTTATGAGTATAAATATGATAAAAATACGAGTCCTGACCTTGATATTATATATGAGGACGATGAGCTGCTGGTTATAAACAAGCCTGCAGGTATGCTTGCTATTGCTACCGAAAATGAACGGAACATGACAGCATACCATCTTGCAATGGAGTACGTCCGTATTAAAAATGCGCACAACAGAATTTTTGTTGTTCATAGACTTGACCGTGATACTTCGGGGGTTCTGATTTTTGCCAAAAATGAGGCTATCAAGCATGCTTTGCAGGAAAATTGGGATGAATGTGCAAAATTCCGCGGATATGTGGCTGTGGTGGAAGGCTGCCCCGAACCTCGTGAGGGCAGGATAGAAAATAAGCTTCGCGAGACAGACAGCCATCTTGTTTACACAGCTAAAATGGGTGACGGAAAGCTTGCGATAACCAATTACAAGGTTCGCAAGGTCTCTAAAAATTACTCTCTTGTAGATGTGGATATCGAAACCGGACGAAAGAACCAGATACGCGTTCATATGAGCGATATGGGCTGCCCGATAGCGGGAGATAAAAAATACGGCGCAAAGACAAATCCGGCAAGACGGCTTTGTTTACACGCAAACAAGCTGATAATTGTTCACCCGTATACAGGCGAGGAAATGATTTTTCAGACTCCCGTTCCGAAGAAAATGCTTCAGGTGTTGAATAATTAATAATGCTGATTTCTAATCAAAATGTAGAAGTTAATATAATACTAATTCCTAATCTCCTTATAGACAACG
>JBJESH010000014.1:0-1659 GCA_051882695.1 Oscillospiraceae bacterium
TTTGGTGGGAACAATAGGGCTCGAACCTATGACCCTCTGCTTGTAAGGCAGATGCTCTCCCAGCTGAGCTATGCTCCCGATTTGTTTTCGCCTTATCGTCGGCGACTTAATTATATTACAACAAAACGCGATAAAAGTCAAGAGGTTTTTTCAAAAAAAGCGCAATATCGTCACATTTTACAATTATAAAATAAAAAGTTCTTTAGTATATGTGATGTTGTACAAAAATCAAAGCAGTTTCCCGAAATACGGAGCTGCATTCAGGAAACTGCCATGTATTTAACGTCTGCCGTTATACCTGTTCAGCAGCTATTAAACAATATCGCATATGCATATTGCTTCCATTGAAAGCGGTTTTGGAGGATGCGGATGCTTTGAACATTCGGGTTCAAATTTATCAAAAACAAAGGTCGCACCCGATGTCTTGCCGCAGCAGCATTGTACACGTCTTGTCTGGGCGCGGGGCGAGGAATTTATTCCGCCGGAAACCGTTACGGAAAAATGCTTTTCGCATTCTTCGTCATTTTCACAGTCCTTGCATTTTTTGCATGGCAGGTCAAACAAAACCGAATCACCGGCTTCTGCTTTTCCCTTTGCTGTAAGCTCTCCGTCGCTGTCGCGCACTTCAATATCGTAAATTTTTTTATGACAGGGAACGGCTGATATGTCTTCAACGGTAACCGCTATTCTGCATTTATCCCTTTCAAAATCGTCAGAATGATCGCACATGATATTCAGTCCTTCCGCACGGCAGAATAATTTTCCGTGCGGTTTATTATATGTGCTTCCGGGAAGTCCTGTTACTCAGGCAGAATGCCGCTGTCTCTCGCTTCTTCGAGAAGTCCGTGGATAAAGCCGTGAAGCTCTTTTGAACCGTCGGCTATCGGAGCCATACGCTTTTCGACCTGTCCGAAGTGTATGCCGTGCTCTTTCCAAGAAAGTCCGTTACGGCTCAGATTAAGCAGAAGCGGCTGTATCCTGTCCATTGCGGCAGCAAATCTTGCTTCGGGAGTTCCACCCGATTCAAATTCCTCCCACAGTCCGCGGAACTCTTTTATCTGCGTTTCGGGAAGAAGTCCGAAAAGTCTTTCGGCGGCAGCCTTTTCACGGTCAGCTTTTGTACCGTTTCCTGCCGAGTCATAGCAGTAAGTATCTCCTGCGTCTATTTCGACAATATCATGCACAAGCACCATTTTAATTGTTTTCAGCACATCTATCGGCTCGTTGGAATATTCCGCAAGCACGGCAGTGAAAAGTGCCAATGAAAAGCTGTGCTCAGCGTCGTTTTCACGTCGGGGGTAAGGCTCGGTCACATTTGAATTTTCAGGTGCAGGCGGCAGGTCGTTGACCCGTGTATAAGTCTGACGGTAAATATTTTTCAATCTGTCCGCTTCCATCAGAAACGCAAGCTGACTTTCAAGCTTTGACATATCCATAATTATCATATCCTTTCATTTTCAGGCTGAATAAAACGAACTCAAGCGCTCGTTTCCGTGTTTTTCAATTTGCGGCTCGGTAAGGTTAATATAATGCGGAATTCGGAATTCGTAATGCGGAATTATTGTAGGAAATTATAGTTTAGCGGCATATCGCGAAGCGACTAAAGCTGGTCCAGCGCAGCCGCGCTGGCGAGGATTTTTAAGGGCGAGTAGCCCTTAA
>JBJESH010000015.1:0-6596 GCA_051882695.1 Oscillospiraceae bacterium
AGGATAAGCTTAAAATAGTGTACTCGAAGCTCACTGAAAAAATCAAGGAAAGTATTGAAAACAGGGCTCAGCTTATTTGTGAACAGATTCAGAATGAGATAAATGTTGCTCTCAGCGATGAAGCTGAACGCTTACAGTCTTTCGAAGATGAATTTTTTGCATCGGTAAGCCGTATTCAGGAAATGTTCTCCGTTCCGCAGAAGCATTCAAGAAACGGCGGCGTTGTTGACCAGATCATTGGCGTTGCTATCGGAGGCGTCGGAACCGGCGGTTTGTTTATCGGTTTACGCGAAGCAGGTATCAAGGGTGCTTTGCTGGGAGGTGCATCAGGCTTTGTAGGCTTCTGTGCAACTTTCTACGCTGCTGCTTACCTTGCCGGCTTCCTCGGAATTGCCGCTGCCGGTCCTGTAACTCTTTGCCTTATGGCTGTTGCAGGTCTTGCGGGAACCTTTACCGGAAAATTCTCTGTTGACAAGCTTCTTGTTCAGGAAAGAATTGATAAATATAAATCAAATTTCAAGCAATCCGTAAAGAAACAGTTCCATGAAATGAAAATCAATTCCGACTTTACGGAAACTGTACGTCAGCAGGTATTTGCTTCATTCCAGGGTCTTAAATCCAAAATTGAAGAGGAAACCGAAATCATACTTCTTGATACTCAGAAAACCCTCGACAGTCTCAATCAGCTAAAGGCAGAAAAGAAGAGTATGTCGGACAACGAGAAAGAAAAGCTTCAGACTATTGCCGAATATACAGGCGCTTTGCTTGCGGAAACCTATAATCTGCACAAGGCTCTTACAGACAATATGGAGTAATTCACTGCAATTAATTTTTAAGGAGGATTCCGATATATGTTCGGTACAGACAGTTCAGCGGGTCATAATCCGCTGCTTGATATAGAAACAAGCTTTGCCGCATATCTTAATGCTCGCACTCGCTCATATAAGGATCATATTGTCGGCGGAATGATGGACTATGCTTTTGATGCAGATTTTTCCGTAAAGCAGAAAATCACCACCTTTTCAAGCTGGTCAAAGATTTATAAAACGCTTACAAGCCGTGATATTCCCAATAAAGTAAAACGTATTTTTCAGTCAACCGATATTGCAGGCTCTCTCAGGCACCCCGAAATCTATGACGCAGTAAAGATCTGCGCCGAAAAGCTTCAGATAAGCGTTCCTACGGCTTATGTAAGAAACGCCCCGAACAAGTATGAGATTTATTCTGTTGCCGCAGAAGGTGTTGAACCGTTTATTGTAGTTACATCAGGACTTGCCGAAATCTGCACAAAGGAAGAACTGCGTTTTCTCATAGGCTGCGAATGCGGTCATATTCAGAATAACCACTGTATTTTTAACATGGCTGCACCTTATTTCGGAGTAAAATTTATTGATGACGAAGAATATAGTACATCAGAAAGCGACAGCTCCATAAAGCAGATCGCAGGTACAATTACCGAATGGATCAAGCTTTCGGATATTACCAGTGATCGTGCAGGAATTATATGTCTCAGCAATCCGCAGGATTACCCTGTAATTATGTCGGGTATTCAGAATAAGGGCATTTTCACTTCATACAGGAAAGAAAACCTCAATTTGAATGAACTTATGAAACAGTACGAAGTGCTGCATATTACTCCTGCAAGAAATATCAGTCTTCCAAAAGAATGCTCAGCTATTGAAAGAAGGATTCTTGCCGGTCTGGAATTTTTAAGCTGTGAAATACTTTATAACTGGCGAACTGATTTAAATAAAGTCGATATTCACACAGTAAATAAGCAGGCATTGGAAGTAAGATGTGAGATTATTCTCGACACAGCAAAGGGAGGTGTCTGATATGTCCGAAAATCTCAGCTATGCCGTTGCCGAGCCTGATATTGAAAACGTGCAGAATCAATTAAAAGGGCTGCTCAACAATAAGCCTCTCTGCACTATCCTCGGAGACGAATTTACAGAGCATCTCCATGAATGGGACAAGGCTATCACCAAGCGCCGCACAGAACCATTCTCACTGGTTGTTCTCGGAGATTTTAAACGTGGAAAAAGTACGATCATCAATGCTATTCTCGGAAAGTCTATTGCTCCTGTAAATGTTGCTCCGGAAACATTTACAATAAACTCTATCAGCTACAGTGATGTTCCTAAAGCGGAAGCTGTTCTGAAAAGCGGACAGAGAATAAGTCTTACTGCTGACGATCTTGTAAGAGAAAGACTTGAAAAGCTTATGCGAGCTTTTCCGGATACACTTGATTATATTGATATCCGTGACAATGCTGAAATACTCAAGGAGATCCGAATTGTTGACACTCCAGGTCTAAGTGACCTTGATTGCCTCGACAAGCAGGTTCAGGATTATCTTGTAAATGCTGACGCTATAATTTATGTTGCAAGTGCCCTCTCCCCCTTCTCTGAATCGGAGCAGTTCTTCCTTGCAAGCCATATCCGTCCTCTCAGCTTCAGCAAGCTTTATGTTCTTGTTAACATGATCGACGCTATGAACACTCAGGAGGACATTGAAAAAATTATCAACCGTGTAAGCGAACGCTGTGAAGCTATTATGCCCAATGCTTTTGTTTACGGAGTAAGCGGTATTGATGAATACCGCCGCAAAATCGGTCTTAACCGTCCCGATATCAAGGGATTTCAGGAATTTTATGAAAATGAGTTCCTTAAATTTGAAATGTCACTGAAGCGTGAAATTATTCTCCAGAAGGATATTATCCGCACCCAACGCGTACTTACAATGCTTAATCTTATGATAAAGGACACTGCTGCCCGTATCCGCATGATTTACGATATGATGGCTATGGACAGAAAGAAGCTGGACGATATTTCCCAAAGTATTGAGCATGAATGTTCAACTCTTGCAAGCGCTCTGGAAAGCAAAAAGCCCAAAATCCTGCTTAGCATTACTGAAATGCAACAGGAAGCTGAACAGTGGATGTACGGTTTCTTCTCAAAACTCAGAGAGGATATTCTCGAAAGCAGAAATACAACATCGCCTGAAGATATTGAAAAACATTTCTATTCGTATCTTGTTGACAAGGTCGGTGAAGCTTACAGAAAATGTCTTGATATTCACCGTCAGCGCCTTAATATGCTCATCGCTCAGCTTGGCGCAGAGCTTGCAAAAAAGCTTGGCATAAATGCTCTTGCTGACGATGCAAATGTTTCTGTTGATGATTCGATAGATGACCTTAATCTGCTTGTTTCCAAATCTGTTATGGACGCAGCTTCCGCAGGCAGCAGCGATGCATTTCCTTCCGGAGCTATGTCATCGTTTAAGAATATCCTCCGCAAGAAGCGTCAGACAGACGTTATTGATACAGCTCTTGAAAATTACGACGATATCAGAAACAACACAGTTAAGGATCTGAAAGCGGCTTATAAGGTTATGGAAGAAAATGCCTTGAAGCAGCTTGATGCACTGTATCAGACTCAGGTAGACGTAAGCCGTGATGCCCTTAATCACGCTATAGAAATGTCTTCCGACACAAGCAGCGAATCAGTAAAAAAATATCTTGAGGAAGCAGCGCTTATCCTCAAGGAAGCGGCAAAAACGCTTATGAAATACGCTTGATTTTTAATTTGTGCGGAAATTATTATTTATTTTTCTATTGTATTGACATATTATATGATGTATAGTATAATATTTGTGTTGTATTATTTTTGTTTTACAAATGACTTTTACCGGAAAGGTATTTAACTTTTATGGTTTTTGAAGGTTTTTCAACTGAAAACAAAAAGCTTGTTCAGACAATTACGACCTCTGCGGACACTTTTACAAAGGATATCTTTGAAACACATTCAGAGAGACTTGCTTCCAGAGGCGGTCATTTTACGGAAAATGAGCTTATTCCGGTTTATTTTGCAGCATTGCTCGGTGCGCCGTCAGAGGAAGACGAACAGGCTAATTTCCACAATATGTTATATAATCTCCGTGAGGACCTGATAAAATGTCCTAAGCTTCTGCTTTATGTCGAGCATGAGCTTAAATCGCCTACTCCCGATGAGCTGTCGGTGTTTGATGGAATAGAGCGTTCCTCGGATGACGCTCTTCGAGACAGCCTTTGCAGTATTATAAATATTGCGGGTGATGAACTGAGGACAAACCTTGCCAGGGAAACTCTGCCGTTGTTTTTGAATAACCTCAGCGGAGAAGCAATGCTTGCAATCGCTCAGCCTCTTATTGTATGGATGAACAGATGTCTTTCTTCGGACGCTTATCGCATGAACCACACAGAAATTCCCGTTCTTATGTATTATGGAAATATTACTCCTGCAGTGATTAATTTTCTGCATTTTATGTCAAGACTGGGTATAGACGTATTGTATATTTGCAGTAATATGTCGGGTCTGAATACACTGAAGAGGAACAACCTTGAGGGTCGTATGCAAATTTTTGAACTCCCCTGCTCCGTTCCTGTTACACCTTATCCCGACAAACTTGTAAAAACTAAGCTTGCCACGGTTGCTTATAATGCTTCCAGAGAGCTTGATAATCTGCTTTATAACAACAATACAATTTTCCGTGATTTTCAGTTTTCCGATATGCAGTCGCTGACTCTGAAAACCACTTATGAAGAAATTGATGTTCTGTGGCATCAGCCGTCAAAATATCGAACCGGCTTTGAGACTTCCGGAGATAAGGTGACGGTACCGAATATTTTTGCCAAGATCAGCGGCGTTAAGGACGGAAATCTTAACGCTTACTGGGACAGTATAAGATGGAAGCTTTCACCCGATACCCGTGTTATTACAAAGTCTCCAAGCTATAAAAAGTATGCAGAATCTCAGCTTGATATCTACAAACCGTACTTTAACGGCGAACAGATTTTAATTGACCAACTGAAAAATTCACCGGTAAATAAATATAATTATCTTTCCGACAGCCTGCAAATGCTGATTTTTAATAAAATGCAGGAAGCGGTCGACAGCGGTTTCCTTAAGCTTGACAGGAACGAGCTTCTTCCGATGATTTTGTATGTTGGTACTAATCTTGACCGAGAGGTTCTGAAGCTTCTTCAGCAGTTCGACTTTACCAAGGATATTCCCAAGCTTATTATTATAGACGTTATCGAGGACACGTTCAGCAAGGTGGAATGTATTCAGCTTGTTCTGTACAATCTTCTCGGTTTTGATATACTGATTTACACTCCGACTGGGTACAGAAACATTGAAACATTTGTAAGCGATGCGGCTTTTGAAACCCATACGCTGAACGAATTCAAGTATAACGTACACATACCAAAATTTAAAATCCCCGACTCTATTCCAGAACAGAACAGCGGAGGACTGTTCAGCAAATTGTTTAAGAAAGGAAGAAAGTAAATGGCACTTAAATTCACACCTTCATCGGAGGAACAGACTCAGTCTGCAGAAGTAATAACAGAAACAACAGAAGCTACTGCTCTCAACATTAAAGTTGAAGCTCCCAATGAATTTTCTATCGTTGAAAAAACTGAAGAGATCAAGCAGGAACTTATCAAGAATGAAGAGGTCGACAAGCTTGTAAGCACGATCAACATTAATGATGTCAACTCTATCGTCAAATTTGGCAACGAGGTTGCTGTTGAAATTTCAAAGGCTTCAGACCAGGTGCTTAACTCTATGAACATGGATCAGATCAACGATTCAGGCGAGCTGCTTCAGCACCTTTCAGCTATTATGGAACAATTTGATGCAAAGGAGCTTACCGATGACGGCAAAAAAGGACTTTTTGCAAATCTCAGAAAGCAAGTTGACAAGCTTCTTGCAAAGTATCACACTATGGGCGAAGATGTTGACAAGATCTACGTTCAGCTGAGACAATATGAAACTGAAATTGAAGCGTCAAACGTTAAGCTTGAAACAATGTTCAATGCGAATATTCAGTATTATAAAGATTTACTGCTTTACATTATGGCTGGTGAGCAAGCTTGTGCTGAACTTGACCAGTATATTGCTGATTACCGCAAAAAACTTGAAGCCGAGCCTGATTCCGGCGCTGTTGCTATGGATCTGCAGACTCTTGAACAGACAAGACAGGTTTTCGAGCAGCGTGTTATGGATCTGAAAATTGCAGAGAATGTTGCTATGCAGACTGTTCCTATGCTTAAAGCTATGCAGTTCTCAAATCTTAATCTTATCAGAAAAATAAATTCTGCATTCATCATCACAATGCCTGTTTTCAAGCAGTCGTTGGCTCAGGCTATTATGCTCAAGAGACAGCGCGTTCAAGCGGAAGCTATGCAGACTCTTGATGAAAAAACAAACGAACTGCTTCTTAAAAATGCACAGAATACTGTCGCTCAGACTAAGCTGACTACCCAGCTTGCTTCGGGAAGCTCCATAAAGGTAGATACACTTGAGGAGACATGGAAAACTATCGTCAACGGTATTGAAGAGACCAGACAGATTCAGGAAGCCGCAAAGCAGCAGCGCAAGGAAGATTCTATCCGTCTCCAGAAGCTTAAAGACGATTATCGTGCTAAGATGGGAGACTCCGCACTGAGAGCATTCAGCCTTAACATCCCAAATATGTAATTTTTTGCCGCAGTTAGGACAGGTACTTGCCATAAAAATGTACCCCTTTCAAAGTTACTTACTTTGCCATTT
>JBJESH010000016.1:0-1650 GCA_051882695.1 Oscillospiraceae bacterium
TAATACTCCGAATCCGCCGCATTAAGAATAATTATATGTCCGCCCTTTATATTTTTTTCTTTATAAAGTTCTGCGTAAAAATCTGCGCCGTATTCCGAGACAAAGTTTTCATCAGCTTGATTATTTTTATCGGCAAGGCTTCCGCCTACTATCTGTTTTACTTTTCCGTTATGTATATCTATACATGGTCTGAATTCCATTTTATTTTCCTCCCGAAAATATATAAACTTATTATATAGTATATTTGCATTTTTTGCAATACCGAAAACAGTGAATTACAGTTGTTTTTATACAGAAAGCCTGTATTATTAAGCAAAATAAACAGTTTGAATTAACATATTCGACATATGTGTACAAATATTATTAATATGATTGACTTTGTTAACAAAAGTGTGGTATAATATAATAGATTATTTAGGATTTTTTTTACATAATCGGTGTTTATATACATTTGTATTAGGAGGATTTCTATGGAACAGGCATTGAACTATGGCAGCTATTCCGCTTATAAGCAGACGGTTTCAGAGCTTACCGAAAGCCTTGCGCAGCTCAAGGAGTACAGCGAGGATATCGGACTTGAACATACTGCCAAATCAATCGGTGAAACTATTGAAAAAACTGCCAAGGAACATTTCGAGGTCGCTATTGTCGGTGAATTCAAACGAGGAAAAAGTACGCTGATCAATGCACTTCTCGGTCAGGAGGTTCTGCCTGCCGATGTTCTTCCTGCAACGGCAACGCTTAACAGGGTTACATACAGCGAGTCACCTTATGTAATAGTTGAGTACAAAAACGGCGAAAGTGAAAAGGTCGATATAAACAAGCTTGCTGACTATGTTACAAAGCTTTCCTACGAATCAGAAAAAACAGCCGAAACTGTCAAGCAGGCAACAGTTTATTACGACACGGATTTCTGTAAAAATAACGTTGATATCATTGACACTCCGGGTCTGAATGATGACGAGCAGATGACTAACGTTACGCTGTCTATTCTTCCGGAAATTGACGCTGCTGTTTTCGTCATCAGTGCAAACTCGCCGTTCTCACAGTTTGAAAAGGAATTTCTCGAAAAGAAAATGCTCACAAGCGACATGGGAAGAATTATCTTTGCTGTTAACTGCTTTGGTACTTTTTCTAAAGAGGACGAGGACAGGATCGTCGAAACAGTTGAAAAGCGTATCGGCAGCTATGTTATGGAAAAAGCTAAGATGGTCATGGGTGAAGATTCAAAGGAATTTGCCGTTTATAAGCGTAAGATCGGCAAGCCTAAGGTTATCGGCGTTTATGCTAAAAAGGCGCTTATGGCTAAGGAAAGCGGAGACGCCGCAATGCTGGAGGAAAGTAATTTCCCTACCTTTGAAAGAGTTCTTGAAACTATGCTTACTCAAGAGCGCGGTACTATTACTTTGCAGATCCTTGCAAATAAAATTATCAGCTCAGGTTCAGAGCTTATCAATTCCATAATTATCCGTGAAAATTCTCTTATGATGGAAACGGATGAATTTATGGACAAATATACTGCTGCTATTGAAGAGATCGACGATATCCGCACCAAAAAGCGTGAAGAGTTCGTCCGTATCAACGATGCTGCAAACAAGGTTTTCGAGGGCTTGCAGCCTATTCTGGACAGCTATTGGGTCCAGATTGAAG
>JBJESH010000017.1:0-6565 GCA_051882695.1 Oscillospiraceae bacterium
GGAGTCAATGCGGAAAGCTGTCTGAATACAGTTTTCCCTTCCGCCGAGTCCTTCTTTTTCGGAAGTACCTTCTTAGCCAGTCTGTCAATAAACCCCTCAAGCTTTTGTTCGTTCAGCGCAAGTCTGCCTATGTTGCAGGTGTCGGACGTTACAGCGGCGAGAGCGGTAATAAATCTTCGGCATCGTGCATGATGCTGCAGATATTCCGCTGTTGCCGAAATTATTTCTTCCTTTGATTTTCTAAGGGAAGAAGCGTCCCAGCAAGCGCCCAGATCAAGTATTTGCTGTACTGCGCCCGGATAGTCCGGGTCAAAAGTATGCGGAGCAGTACCGTCAACGAAAATAACCTTGCGCTCCCTGAAAATTACTGCGTCAAGAGAATCCGGGTCACTTGAACAAAAGTAAATTTCCTTTTCCTCGTCCGGAAAAGCTTCCGCCAGCCTTTTCATAAGCGAGGATTTTCCCGTTCCCGGTCCGCCCTTGATTATGTAAGTACGGTAATCCGTATCGGAGATCATTTCACCGAAATGCGTGCGGAAACCGTTCGGAGAGCTTCCGCCGAGAAAACAGGTCAAACAGTTCATTATTATCAGCTCCTTATTGGATTTTAGTTTATTGTATGATAAATCTGCAAATTTGTGAAAAGTATGAAAGGAGAAATTAATGTGAAAATCAGCGATCTGATCTTGGCTGCAATATCCTATGACGCAGGCGACGCAAGAAGAATACAGCATTTTATGAAGGTATATGCTTTTGCAAAAGCAATTGCCGAGGGCGAAAATGCCGACTGCCGCACTATGGAAATTATTGAAGCGGCGGCTGTGCTGCACGATATCGGCATACACGAATGCGAACGCAAATACGGCTCCTGTTCGGGAAAATATCAGGAAAAAGAGGGAGTTCCCGTAGCAGAAAAAATCCTCGCAAAGCTCGGTGCAGAAAGCGGACTCACAGAACGGGTATGCTTTCTTATCGCACATCATCATACCTTCAAAGGAATTGATTCTCTTGACTGGCAGATACTGGTCGAGGCTGATTTCCTTGTAAATATATACGAAGAAGGACTTCGCAGGGAAGCCGTTGAAAGCATACGCAGAAAGGTTTTTAAAACAAGGTCGGGTCTTGAATTGCTTGATAATATGTATTTGAAATAGCTAAATAATCCTACAAAATTTGTCAAAAATTACAAAAATATTTTTTTAGCTTTATTTTTTAAACGAAGTGTGATATAATAATGAATAGTGTATAAACTGTATTTGATACAAAAGGAGGAAACATAATGTCTGATTACAGCAGCGAGGTGTACCGCCTGATGCTTGAACGTACTGCAAAAAATCTTGAAGCCAATAATATGAAGTGCTTTATAGCTGACAAAAAAGAAGATGTTCTGCCAATCGTGAAGGGCTTGCTTTTCGACGGCGCAACCGTTGCCTGCGGCGGATCGGCTACACTGAACGAATGCGGTATCATTGAGCTTCTCCGTTCGGGAGCATACGGATTTTTCGACCGTGCAGGCAAAAGCCGCGAAGAGCTGGAAACCATTTACCGTGCAGCTTTTTCAGCGGATTTCTATCTGACAAGTTCAAACGCTGTCACAGAAAACGGCGAGCTTTACAACGTTGACGGCAACAGCAACCGTGTTGCTGCCATATGCTTTGGTCCGAAGTCGGTCATTGTGGTAGCCGGCAGGAACAAGGTCGTGCGTAATCTGGATGACGCTGTTGTCAGGGTAAAGCGTTTTGCTGCTCCTATGAACACAGCACGTTTAGGATGCGAAACTTATTGCGGCAAAAAGGGCGAATGTATGGCATTTGCTTCGGGCAGTACGGGAATGACCGATGGCTGCAAAAGTACGGGAAGGATATGCTGTTCCTTTGTGGTCACTGCTCAGCAGCGCATAAAGGACAGAATAAAGGTGATACTCGTTAATGAGGAACTGGGATTTTAAACGTTTTATACATATATTTAACATAGCTTGTTTTCAAATAGTAAAACTCTAATTATTGCATAAAATTATCTGAAATTTATTAATTGCCAAGGTCTGTTTGATGCTGTATAATATAATTAGCATCAAGGACGGAAATCCCTTAGCTCTCTCTTAAAATATTTTTTATTGAAAAAACGGACATTTGCTCGATGTCCGTTTTTATTTTTTAAAAAATGCTAAAGTTTTCTGCCTTTATGCCGATAAAATTTATGTAGGATTTCTTTTGCAATTTGTAAAAAAACTGTTGAAATTTCTGAATCGGTGTGCTATAATGATAATGAAGAATTATCGTTAAGGAGTCTCTCTTTCTATGGCTGAACTGGTTTATAATGAACAGGGGCGTTTGCTTTTTACCGAGGAAATGCGCAAGGAATATACCATTCTTATTCCTCAGATGCTTCCCGTTCATTTTACCTTGCTGGAGAAGATATTCAATAACCACGGCTATAAAGTTAAGCTGCTTACAAGCACGGGAAGAAAAATTATTGACGAGGGTCTGCGGAACGTTCATAACGATACCTGCTACCCTGCCCTGCTGGTCATCGGTCAGATGATGGACGCGCTTAAATCGGGTGAATACGACCTGAACAAGACCGCCCTTATGATAACTCAGACAGGCGGCGGATGCCGTGCTTCAAACTATATAAATCTTCTGAGAAAGGCACTCAAAAACAACGGCATGGAACAAATCCCCGTTGTTTCGCTGAACCTTTCAAATATGGAAAAAAACCCGGGATTCAGTCTTTCGGCAGGTCTGCTGTTTGACCTTATCATTGCGATCTGCTACGGCGATCTGCTGATGTGGGTCGGAAATCAGCTCCGTCCCTATGAAAACAACAAGGGCGATACTGACAGGCTTATCGAAAAGTGGATAGATGAGCTTATGGCAAGAGGCTTTTCACTTACCGCTTTCGGCAAGACTGTAAGAGAGATACTTGCGGATTTTGAAAAAGTCCCATATACAAAATCAGAAAAGGTCAAGGTCGGCATCGTGGGTGAGATATACATCAAGTATGCGCCCCTCGGCAACAACTGCCTTGAGGAATTTCTCCGCAGCGAGGACGCCGAAGTCGTTGTTCCCGGCCTGCTTGATTTTATTCTGTTCATGTGCGACCACCATATCGTAGATACTCAGATATATCATGTGAGATATAAAAAATACATCGGCTCGGGAGCGCTTAAAATGTTCCTGAAAAAGATGCAGAATACTATTATCAAAGCTGTTTCGGAGACGCGCTTCAAGCCGCCCGCACACTTTGAGGAAACAAAAAGAAATGTACTGCCGTATGTTTCGCCTGCAAACAAAATGGGCGAAGGCTGGCTGCTTACCGCTGAAATGGTGGAGCTTGTCAGCAGCGGCGTGAACAATATAGTCTGTGCGCAGCCTTTCGGCTGTCTGCCTAACCACATAGTCGGCAAGGGTATGATAAGAAAAATTCGCGCAGTACACCCCGAAGCGAACATTGTGGCTATCGACTATGACCCCGGCGCAACAAAAGTCAATCAGGAAAATCGTATCAAGCTTATGCTCTCCACAGCGAAGGCCCGGCTTGAAAAATAATAAAGAAAGGATGCGGTTTTATGTCTTTGTACGGAATCAATGCTTATACCTCAAATTCATATTACAGTTCGCTCCTTACGGGTAAAAACCAGTCCCTTGCGGATTCGCTGTCCGCATTCAATAAGAATGCTTCAAACGGTCAGAATGTTTCACAATTCCTTAAAGACGCCGTAAAAACAGACAGTTCCACAGACTTGCAGACGCTTGCCCGTAAAGTCGATTTAGTACGCTCCAAGGGTTATAAAAAAGCAATGACCGAGGAGTATCAGAAGCTGTTTTCGGGCGAAAATGAAAACTCTTCCGAAGCGGAAAACGAACTGAAGCTTGCTGAAAATTCAAAGCTTCTCAGCGGATATGCCGGCGCACTTGCGGTAAACGGCAGAACCATTTTCAGCGACCCGGAACAGACTGTTGCCGCAGTCAAGGATTTTGCTGAAAGCTATAACAACACTCTTGACGGATTGCAGAAATCTGACAGCATAAACGCTCTTGAGAAAGGCGTTTCAATTGTAAACACCACAAAGGCTTATGCCCGTGCGCTTTCATATGCCGGAATAAAGGTCGGCAGCGACAACCGCCTTACGGTTGACGAAGAAAAGCTGAAACAGGCTCCGGAAGGTACACTCCGTTCGCTTTTTACGGGAAATTACTCCTTTGCAAATAAAATTGCCGACAAGGCTTCTTACATAAGCCGTGCCGCAGACCTCAAGGCACAGGTCACATACAATATCAAGGGCGGAATGGATTATTACAATAAAATGGCAGCAAGTATGATTTTTGATGATAAAATTTGATTTGCGGTCAATTTAAATAGGGCGTTACAAAATGACCTGCTCCGAAAAAGTCAGAGAAAGCGACTAAGATGTCTCTTAGTCGCTTTTGTTATGCAGCATCGTGCCTGTATTCAAAAAGGTACAATAAACTGCCGAGCTGCTTCACAGAACTCCGCTTCTCTTTTTGTTCGGTATTATACTAATAACCAATTAAAAAGTATACAAAAAATCAAGCAAAAGCTTGCATATATGGATTTTGTGCAGATTTTTTGTCTATACTTTTATTGGTTTTTAGTATTAGTATTACATACGTTTATGCCGGAACTTTTATTTTTTATCCTTCCGGATTTTTTCTTCATATTTGTGCTTTGTTGCCATACCTCCGCGAATATGACGTTCCTGCTTGTTTATTTCAAGAATTTCCTTTACGGCAGGGTACATCTGCGGACAGATAACCGGCAGTTTTTCGGTTATATCTTTATGTATGGTTGTCGCAAATTAGAAACGATTCATCAAGTCCTATCTCCCCAAAAAGATTAAGGAAGATATCAATTTGTCCGTTCTTGTTAACTTCAATTCTATTTATGATCTGCTTTAGCTGTGCATTAGTCATAGACGAAACATCTGTGATCTTTACGATATTGTCAAAAGTCTTGTTAAGAATGTTTTCAAGCATATCGCTGCGGCTTAAATTGTACTCGGTGATGGTAAGCTCATTTTTTATCTTTTCAAGCTCGGCATCAATAATTTTTACTTTTTCATTCAGTTCAGCACGGCTTATAATTTCGTCAATATACATATCCATATATTTCTGACGTTTCTTTTCAAGAGTATTTTTTTGTTCATTCAGTTCGGCGTTATAACTCTCGTTGTCGTCCTTGTTTTTATAAACACGGTCAAACTCAGTAACAATATTTTTCACCATGGTTTCTTTATTTTTTATGATTTCGGCAAAATATTCCTGAAGCTTGTCCACAAGAGTATCTTCATACAACACCACTGCATTTGCACAAATGTCAGCACCCTGACCGTTGCGTATGCTGCAAACCCAGCGTCCCTTGCCCTTATAAATCGTCCTGCGGAAAGAGTAGCCGCACTCCTTGCACTTTATAAGAGTGCTGAAAAGATGACGGCTGCTGCTTCGTTCGTGATTATTTACAAAAGCATTTTTACGTTTGTCCATAATTTCCTGTGCCTTTTCAAAAAGCGAATTATCAATAATTCTTAGTTCAGGACGTTCGGTAACATACCAATCTTCTTCGTCACGTTTCTGCCGTTTACTTGTGAGAAAATCCTGAACTTCCTCTTTGCCATTTATGATTTGACCTATATAAATTTTATTGGTTAATATTCTTGCAATTGCATTCTGTGTCCATTGATAACCGCGCTTTGTTTTTATACCGCGGTTATTGAGTGTATTAGCGATCCTTGCCGCGCCGATTCCTTCTTTTGTATACATCTCAAATATCTCACGGACAATTCTTGCCTCAGTCTCGTTGATTTCAAGATTAAAATAATCTCCTATAATTTTGTCATACCCGAAAACAAGATTGGGAACGCGCCCTTTCTCAGCATTTATTTTCTTGCCAAATTTTATACGTTTGGAGGTATTTGCGGATTCTTCCTGTGCAAGTGCTCCGAATATGGTAAGTATGAATTCGGAATTGCCCAGAACAGTCTGGTTAGCCGTCAGGAAAACTGTCTCAATATTAAGAGCCTTCAACTGACGGATACTTTGAAGAAAATCGACTGTGTTTCGCGCAAAACGGGAAATATCCTTTACAACGACCATTTCAAAAAGTCCCTTTTGAGCGTCACGCATGAGTCGCTGAAACTCGGTACGATTCTTTATTTTTGTGCCGGAAATACCCTCGTCAGCATATAAGCGAACAAGGTTATGTCCGCTGTTTTGGGTGTATTCCACAAAAAACTTTTTCTGGGCTTCAAGGCTGTTGATCTGGTCCTCTTTATCCGTAGAAACACGGCAGTATGCTGCTATATTCACTGCTATCCCTCCATTATTTCTGTTACTGCTTATTATGACACAGAATAGGTGAATTTTTAAGGGAAATATAGCGGTCAGCTTTTAAGTATAGATGAAGTTTTATACTGAAAAAGCAGCGAGGATGCATTTCCAATCCGATATGGAATGCTCATTACAGTAACCTGCAGCTGATTTCCGATTCCATGCAAATGCTTTTATTCATGTAATATTCCTCCATATCATTGCTTTTGCTTTATGAT
>JBJESH010000018.1:0-6533 GCA_051882695.1 Oscillospiraceae bacterium
GGAAACAGCTAATATTCTTGCTACATATTCAAGATATATGTACGGCTCGGAGGAAACTGAACCGGGATACGGCTGGGATTATACTGCGATAGGAAATTTTCTCGGAGAGAACCCTTCCGCAGACGGAGCGGAGCTGGGCAGGGTCGTTTGCGACAGCTTTTATGACGACTGTGAGGAGCTCGGTATGGAATCGGGCGCGACTCTTTCTGTCATTGACCTTTCAAAAATAGATGATATTATTGTCAGCTTTAATGATTATGCCAAAAATCTTTATGAGGCTTCGGAGGATAATTCGGTGCTTTCTGCAGTTGTGCGTGCTGTAAGAAACGCTGACAACTACGGCGGAAACAATAAATCCGAGGGATATACCAACATGGTGGATCTTGCAGGAATAGTAAATTCGGGAGCAGATTATGCCGACGGAGCAGACGAGGTGCTTTCAGCCATCGAAAAGGCGGTGGTGTATAAGAGAAACGGTTCATCTCACCCTGACGCCTGCGGACTGGCGTCCTATTATCCGCTGCAGCTTCAGGGCTCTTCAGAGCTGAAAATATTCGGAAATATTGCAGTAAGTCCATATTATCTTTCCTTTGTGGACAGGATCGTTTACGGAAGCTCAAACGGCGGAAATACAGATGATTATAACAATACCTCGATACTTGATATTTGGCTCGGCGAAGATGATTCGGTATATGATGACTATTACTGGGACAGCTACGGCGAATGTGAAGCGACAGGAGAAAGCCCGTTTATAGTATTCTATGACGAGCCGCAGGTGTTTGACGACGGCACATTCGGATTTTCTCTAACAGACGAATCGCTTGAGTATGCGGCAAGCGTTCAGGCGATAGTTTTTGAACTTTCAGCAGACGGAGAAGACCTTATTGAGCTTGGATTAAGCGTTGACATCCTGCTCGATTGGGAAAACGGCATTTTCGCGGATAATTTCAACGGATACTGGTTTTCTCTTCCGGACGGTCAGAATCTTGCCGTATATGTTGTTGACGAGTGTGACGGATATGACGTTTATGCTTCTCCCGTAATGTTAAACGGTGAAGAAACAAATCTCAGGATAATTCACGATTATATGAACGGCACAGTCATTATAGACGGTGCATGGGACGGTATAGATGAAAACGGCATGGCTGCAAAAGGAGTTTATGAGCTGACATCGGGAGATACCATTATTCCCCTTTACTATGCATCAGCACTTGACGATACTAACGGCACTGATGAGTTTTATTATTACGGCAAGGAATACGTTTTTGACGGCGAGCCGGAAATATACTTCGACCTGATCGAAGACGGAGAGTACCTTTACGGATTCTGTATAGACGATATTTACGGGGATTATTATATTACGGATTATGTGTCATTTGCTGTTAACGACGGCAATGTTTATTACAGCGGTTGGTAATAAAAAAGATGATGATAAAGAGCTGAAAACAGTATAAAATTATTTTGGGGTAATGTAAAGTGGGTGTCTATATTTACGGCAAGGCCGAAGCTGTAATGCTTGCCCGTGAAATGAAACTGATATGAATTTGACAATTTCCTTTTTTAAATATATAATAATATAGTCACATACTGAACGGGATGATAAAATGAAAATAACATGCGGTTATTGTGGGAGCAAATTTAATGATACATTGGAGAGCTGCCCCAATTGCGGAGCGCCGAATGAAGGAGTAATACGCACATCAGGCGGTCAGCCTGTTACGATAGAGCAGCTGAAGGACTGGTACAGCTCAAAGGGACTTCCGCCGTATGAGATCACAAGGTTCTTTATCGGAGAAAATTATAAAAAGCCCAAGGCTTTCGGTATTTACAAGGACGAAAAAACAGGCAATTTTGTAGTATATAAAAACAAAGCGTCGGGAGAACGTGCAGTGCGCTATGAGGGTACGGATGAAGCTTATGCGGTAAATGAGCTTTTTCAGCGGCTGAAGCAGGAGATCATTGAACAAAAGGCACTGAACGTAAAAAAAAATGCCGTTAACGTTTCGGAGGCAGATGGAACGAAGGAAAACGGATTTGTTTATGTATTAAAAAAGATTTTCAAGCCGTCATTCTGGAAGATCTTTGCCCTTTTTGCAGTAATATTTATCGGGTATTTCGGATTTATCGAGCCTGCGACGATCCCGATTGAGGGATATTATATATGCGACGGTAACGTGTATTATCATGCATCCTCAGACCTCAGAGATTACTGGTATTTATATGACAGCGCATCCGGTGAATGGACGAAAGCTGAAATGTACAACAGCTATCCCGATGTATATAATCACCGCAAGACTGCAAATGAATATCTTGAATCGGAGGCTTGGAGTGCTTCTATTCCCTGCTCGGATTTTAAGCAAAGCATTGCATACAGTGATTATATCAATCATTATGAAGTAAATAAAGGATATTATTCGTATAACGATAATATATATTATCACCTTTATGATGACTATGACAGCGGTTGGTACAGCTATAATTATTATTACAGTCTCTGGGAGCCGGCAGACTTTGATTCTGTTCCCGATGAGCTGACTCATAATTCAGTAGCGGAAGATTTTTATTTTACTCCGGTATGGGATTCGACAACGCAGTTTTCAGATTTTGAAGATACATCATATTATTCCGACTATATCAGCGAGCAGAACAGCCGTGATTCATGGGATAATGACGATGACAGCGATTATGACTGGGACAGCAACGATTCGTGGGATGACGGCGGTATGGACTGGGATTCGGATTGGTAATCTTTTTGTATAAAATTATTAACACTTCACCCAATTAGAAGATGACAGGCCGTTAATTTTGATGTATAATAAATTTTGATGTATAATAAATATATATTAAATAATTCATGCCTAAGGAAGCGCTGATCGGCACTTCCCCAAAGGCAGATGAGAGCTTTTTCAGTTAATATCGCTTCCGTTTATACGGTAAGGCGAAATAAAATTTATGGGGGTATCATATTATGCAGTATGAAGTAAAGAACGTTCCTCTTCCGGTACTTATTTGTAAGCTTGAAGCAGGAGAATCTATCGAGTGTCAGAAGGGCGCAATGTCATGGATGACTCAGTCAATGCAGATGGAAACAGGTCTTGGCAACGGCGGCTCCGGCGGACTGCTTGGCGCTTTAGGTAAAATGGCAAAGAGCGCAGTAACAGGAGAGTCGATTTTCCGAAATAAATACAGCGCACAGGGCAGCGCCGGAGAAATTGCTTTTGCTTCAAGCTTCCCCGGAGATATATTATGCTTCAATACAGATGCAAAGGCTATCGTAGCGCAGAAATCATCATACCTTGCAAATACCATAGGCGTAAATATGGATATTTTCTTCCAGAAGAAGATCGGAGCAGGATTTTTCGGCGGTGAAGGCTTCATCATGCAGAAGTTTTCCGGAAACGGAATGGTTTTCCTGGAGATAAACGGCAGCGTTGTTGAATATGAACTTGCTTCCGGTCAGTCAATGCTCATCGACACGGGCTATCTTGCAGCAATGGAAGAAACCTGCTCAATAGACATCGAGACTGTTAAAGGAATCGGAAATGTACTTGTCGGCGGCGAGGGACTTTTCAACACAAAGGTTACGGGACCGGGTAAGATCTGGATTCAGACAATGCCTGCAAATGTACTTGCAGGAGCAGTTCAGCCATATCTCATATCAGGCTAAAACTAATTATATAATACATAATTCAAACGCCCTGCGTGCCGCAGGGCGTTTGGTTTTATAATTTGTTTTTTCGGCACGAAGCTCTTGTTCATAAAATTCTGTTAAAAGATCAAATATCATTTTGTTTTGCTTACATTATCCTATTTAGATATCTTTCATATAAAACATTATACCACATCTTCCTCAGAACTTCAATCATTGAAACATTAAAAAGTATCATTACCTTAATATCATATACACCGACAGTGCTATTTTACAAAACCGGGCCAACTGTATTGACTTTTTTTTGATAAAATGTTAATATGATAATATAATACTTTATTTTGTCAGAATTTTGGGAATTATCATAAAATATATCTGAAAAGAATAGGGGTAATCGCATTGAAAAGTATCAAAACCAAAATACTTGCGGCTATGATTGGGGTAGGACTGTTTTCATCGCTTATTATAGGAATAGCAGGTGCAAAACTGAATTTTTCTTCGGCTGAGAGTATTCTAGACAAATCCATGGCAGAAACCGCAAAGCTGGCAGCTTCCCGTGTTCAGACAGAAATAGAACACTATAAGGCAATTGCGTCTGAGATCGGCTGCATAAGCAGTCTGACAGATCCTGAAACGGCAGAGTCAGCGTGTGCTGAAATTGCTGCGGAACGAAAAGCTAAATATGGATTAGAGCTCTGCGGCATACTTGATATGACAGGCAAAGATATAGTAAACGATATTGACTGCTCCGGAGAAGAGTTTTTCAAGGTATCGTCAGCCGGAGATGAATACTGCTCCGATTTTATGGTCGAAAGCGTCTTCAAGGTTGAAAATGCTGTTGTAATTTCCGCACCTCTTTGGGAGAACGGTATAACCGGCAGCAAGGTATCAGGCGTTGTATATATGATACCGGATAATACATTCCTTAACGATATTGTAAGCAACATAAACGTCGGAGAGGGCGGAACAGCATACCTTCTCTCGTCAGACGGACTGACCATTGCGTTCAACGATCCGGAAGTTGTTGGCAAGGAAAACGCACAGGAATCGGCAAAAACAGATCCGTCATACCAAAAGCTTGCAGAGGTAGAAGCAAAAATGTGTGCAGGCGAAACCGGCTTCGACCAGTATGAATACAACGGCAACCTTGAGCTTGTAGCTTATGCGCCTGTTTCAGGCACTCCCGGCTGGAGCATAGGAATAAATGTAGTTCGTGATGAATTTATGGGCGGAGTCTACAGTTCTCTTTTAATAAGTCTGATTATTATGGTTATTATCTGTGTAATTGCCGCTGTTACTGCTTTGATATTTGCAAACAAGATCGCAAATCCTATTGTTCGCTGCTCCAAACGAATCGTCAAGCTTTCAGAGGGCGACCTTACAAGCGAAGTTCCTGTTGTCAGCTCACGCGATGAAACAAAAACGCTTGCTGATGCTACATATACTGTTGTAACACAGCTTAACAGTATTTTCAAGGACATTGAAAGAATACTTGAGGAAATTTCAAAAGGCAATCTTGCAGTCAATTCAAGGGAAAATCAGCATTACTATGTAGGCGATTACAGCCAGCTTATCGAATATATCGGACACATCAAGGAAAGACTGTCGGACACAATGCAGCAGATCAATACCGCCGGAGAGCAAGTTTCTGCAGGTTCAGAACAGGTTTCATTCGGTGCGCAGTCGCTCTCTCAGGGAGCTACAGAGCAGGCTTCTTCCATTGAGGAGCTTGCCGCTACAATTGAACTGATCGCCGATCAGATAAAGGAAAATGCTGCTCAGGCAGAAGCTGCAAGCAATAAGACAAATGCCGCAGGCAGCGAGATGCAGGACGCTATTTCATGTATGAATGATCTTGTTTCTGCAATGAACGATATCAGCAGGTCTTCGGATGAAACCAAGAAGATCATAAAGACTATTGAAGATATTGCATTCCAGACAAATATACTTTCTCTTAATGCTGCAGTTGAGGCGGCAAGAGCCGGTGCGGCAGGTAAGGGCTTTGCCGTTGTAGCAGATGAAGTAAGAAATCTTGCAGGCAAGTCTGCCGAGGCTGCACAGAACACTACCGCACTTATTGAGAGTACCGTTGCAACTATCCAAAGGGGAACTTCTCTTGTTGATGAGGTTGCTGACAAGATGGCTGCTGTATCGGTTGCGGCAGGTGCCGTTGCGGATATTAATGAGAAGATCTCGGAGGCGTCCCGCGATACTGCTGACTCCATCACTCAGATAACAGTTGGTGTAGAACAGATCTCCGAGGTGGTTCAGTCCAACTCTGCAACAGCTGAAGAGTCCGCTGCTGCATCAGAAGAGCTTTCCGGTCAGGCTAATATGCTTAAAGAGCTTATTTCACAGTTTAAATTTGACGAAAAATATAATTGATGTTCTGAAATTATTGCACGCAGGTTTCCGATATATCATATCATAAAGCAAAAGCAATGATATGGAGGAATACTACATGAATAAAAACATTTGCATGGGATCGGAAATCAGTGATCATGGTGCAGAACCGCTGGCTGCAAACATTGAGCAGGTCACAAAAGCAAATCTTACTTACCGTACGGCATTTTGGACGGGAAATCAGCTGCAGGTTACTGTAATGAGCATTCCTGTCGGCGGAGATATCGGATTGGAAATGCATCCTCATACCGAGCAGTTTATCCGTATTGAAAATGGATGTGCCCTTGCAGTGATGGGAAAAAGAAAGGATTTTCTGAATATACGAAAAAAAATAAACAACAGCTATGCAGTTATTATTCCTGCCGGAACGTGGCACAATATCATTAATATTGGCAATACTCCATTAAAACTTTACTCCATCTATGCACCTGTTCAGCATCCTTTCGGAACGGTACATGAAACAAAAAAAGTGGCTGAACTC
>JBJESH010000019.1:0-6530 GCA_051882695.1 Oscillospiraceae bacterium
TACGCAAGATTATGCGAAGTTTTTTTGTACAGTTTTTAAATGTTTTTTAGTATAAGGTAACAGCTGCATGACCTTACGAAGCTTTTTTATGTATCAGTTTTTTCATCAAAGATAATATGCAGAGAAAGAAGACGGTTTTCTCTTACTGCTTTTACTTCTGCTCCCTGTTTATCTGCAAGGAGCTTCACAATGTACAGTCCCAGTCCTGCTCCGCCGCCATGTCGTGCTTTATCTCCCCGATAGGTGCGGTCAAACAGTCTGTCGGTATCAAAATGACATGAGAGATCGACCTCATTGGCAAATGTTATTACGCATCTTCCGTTTTCGGAGGATATTCCTGCAAAAAATATTCCTTTTGCATATTTTATAACATTATTCAGAAGATTGTTCATCATCCTTGAAAGCATCTGCGGATCGGCATCAATAAAAATGCTTTTTTCGGGGAAGTTGACCTGCGGCTCAAGGCTGTGGGAGGTAATGATTCCTTCATTATCCGCAAGAAAACTGAGCAGAGCCTCGGTGGCGTCAATACGCTGTTTGGCGGCTGCGGCATCCTCACTTTCCAGCACTGAAAGCTCAAAAAAATCATCCGCTATTGATCTCAGCTCATCTGTTTTATTGCGGCATATTCGGACATAGCTGCCGCTTTTTTCCGAAAGGGAGGAATCGGAAGCTACAAGCTGCAGATTGCCGTCTATTACTGTCAAGGGTGTTCTCAAGTCATGAGCTATATCGGAAACTGACTGCTTTAATATGCGTTCTTTCTGTTCGGAACGGAATTTCATATGTTTCTGAAAGTCAAGATTTTTATTCATTTCGGCTGCCAGATCCGTCAGATCTTTATCAAACAGACTTATGGTAAGCTGTCGGTCATAACCCTTGTCACGGCTTAGGCGCAGTTCCTTTTTTATGCTGCGCATTTCATGTTTCAGATCAAAAATATATTTTATCAGTATCAGGCAAAGTATGACAACAGCTGCGGTGAGAATTACCAACGGTCATTCCTCCTTCATACGGTAGCCTATACCCCATACCGTCTCGATATGATCTCGTCCCGAAGCCTTTTTAAGCTTGCTGCGCAGGTTGCTTATATGGACATTTACGGTGTTATCCTCATAATAATATGTATCCTGCCACACGGATTCGTAAAGATTTGCTTTTGTAAATACCTTTTTAGGATTTTCCAGAAAAAGTTTAAGAAGACTCAATTCCTTGGCAGTGAGTGAAAGTGTTTTCCCACAGCAGCTTGCGGTATTCGCCGAAAGGTCAAGCTCTATGCCGTTATAAGAAAGCACATCTTTTTTACATACAGAGCCGCTTCTACGGATAACTACCTCTATACGCACAAGTACTTCGTTCAGGTCAAAGGGCTTCAGGATATAATCGTCTGCACCGATACGAAGGACCTCAAGCCGGGTTTCCATTGCAGATTTTGCAGAGATAACTATGACAGGTGTGTCTGAATAAGCGCGCAGCTCGGCTATAAGCTCTCCTCCGCTTTTATGCGGCAGCATCATATCCATAAGTATAAGGCTGAATTTTCGGCTCTTCATTATAGATGAAGCGGAAATTCCATCAGCTGCGCGAGATGTCTGATAGCCTTTTTCTTCAAGAAATGATTTCAGAAGCGATGCTATCTCATCATCATCCTCAACTATCAGAAGCTGTCCGTTCATATTTAGTGTATCCTTTCAATTGATTTCTTCTTCATAATTCTAATGGATATCAGTATGATTATGAATTTATCTTCTGCTGCGATAAATTTACATTGTTTACCGTAATTATATCAGATAGGGTAATAAAAGTCAATCCGTTAAACCGGCAAGTTCTAAGGAAACGATCACTTCGCATAATCAGCTTTTTTCTGAATATCAATAGCTCTTGACGCTTCCAATCCGAATGATATTTGACACCCATATTGACACCCATATCTTAAAGAATACTGATAAAAATAAAAATTCCTCCATCAATCACGATGGAGGAATTCCTTTTGCCATATTAAATTATGACATTTGATGGTCGAGGTGACGGGACTCGAACCCACGGCCTCTGCGTCCCGAACGCAGCGCTCTACCAAACTGAGCCACACCTCGGCATAATATTCAACCAGAACATGAAATATTATACCACAAAAAAAAGTACTTGTAAAGACTTTTTTCAAAAAAAGTCAAATATTCAAACTCAGGTAATCGGTCAACCTGTTCAAAGCATAAACTTAACAGATAAGCTTTAAAGGAGTGATCTTCATGGGACTTACCGCCGGATCCGTCGGAAAAAACGCCTGCGGAGAAGCGTTTGTTATTCAAAAAAATGACGGGGACAAAGTCATTGCACTTGCAGGAAATCCAAACGTTGGAAAATCAACGGTTTTTAACGCTCTTACCGGAATGAATCAGCACACGGGAAACTGGACCGGCAAGACCGTACAAAATGCGCAGGGGCGCTGTCAATGCGGTGAAAACAGCTATGTTATGGTAGACATTCCGGGGACATATTCGCTGCTTGCACATTCAGCCGAGGAGGAAGTTGCCCGTGACTTCATCTGCTTCGGCGTTCCCGACGCGGTTATTGTTGTATGCGATGCGACCTGTCTTGAACGTAATCTCAATCTTGTCCTGCAAACGATTGAGATTACGGAAAATGTCCTTGTATGCGTTAACCTTCTGGACGAGGCAAAAAAGAAAAAGATCAAGGTCGATCTTGCAGAGCTTTCCGGAAAACTTGGCGTATCTGTATGCGGAGCTGCAGCAAGAAGCGGTGAGGGTATTGACAAAATGATGGAGAAGCTGCCCGAAACGATCGCACGGAAACCGTCCGGAGATCCATGCGTAGTTTATCCCGATGAGATCGAAAACGCCATCAGGATAATTACGCCGGTTCTTGAAAAAAAGCTTGACGGCAGACTTTCCGCACGCTGGACAGCTTTGAAAATTCTTGACTGTGACGAGAAGCTGAACGCATCAATAAGCAGCTTTCTTGGATTTGATATTGATTCTGACGAGGAGATATCGGCTGCCGTATCAGAAGCTTTACAGTATCTTGACAGCAGCGGAATTGATTCTTCAAAGCTTAAAGATATCATTGTTTCCACGATCATCCGTCGGGCGGAACGAATTGCCGCCGAATGTGTCGATTTTGAAAAGCCCGATTATTATGAACGCGACAGGCGCATTGACCGTATTCTTACACACAAGATATGGGGCGTACCGGTTATGGCGGCGCTTCTTCTGCTGATTTTCTGGATAACCATCGAGGGAGCAAATTATCCGTCGGCACTTTTGTTCAGCGCGCTGTTTTCACTTGGCGACAAGCTTTCGTCGGGACTTGCTTCAATCGGTACACCCGAATGGCTGCGCGGAATGCTTATTGACGGTATTTACCGTGTCCTTGCATGGGTAACGGCAGTTATGCTTCCGCCTATGGCGATATTTTTTCCGCTTTTTACTCTTCTTGAAGATGTCGGATATCTGCCCCGCGCGGCGTTCAACCTTGACAAATACTTTAAAAAAGCAAACGCCTGCGGAAAGCAGGCACTTACAATGGCAATGGGATTCGGATGCAACGCCGCAGGAGTGACCGGCTGCCGCATTATTGATTCACCCCGTGAACGTCTCATTGCAATTCTCACAAACTGCTTTGTCCCATGTAACGGGCGATTGCCAACGCTTATCGCTGTAATAACCATGTTTATGACGGCAGGTGCAGGCGGACTCGGACAAAGCTTTGCGGCGGTGGCTATCCTTACAGGCGTAATAATTCTCGGTGTTATTCTAACCCTTGCAATGTCAAGGCTGCTTTCCGCTACTGTACTTAAAGGCATTCCCTCATCATTTACGCTGGAGCTGCCGCCTTACCGCCGTCCGCAGATAGGAAAAGTCATAGTTCGCTCGGTTTTTGACAGAACAATATTCGTTCTCGGAAGAGCAGTTGCGGTTGCGGCTCCGGCAGGACTTGTCATATGGCTTCTGGGAGCGGTAAAAATCGGAGACGCTGCTCTGTTGACCATATTTGCAGATTTCCTTGACCCGTTTGCACGTTTTATCGGACTGGACGGAGTGATACTGCTTGCATTTATTCTCGGATTTCCCGCAAACGAAATCATTGTACCCATAATTCTTATGGCATATCTTTCCACGGGAAAAATCGTAGAGTATGAAAGCCTTGCTTCACTCAAGCAGCTTCTTACCGACAACGGCTGGACTATTACCACGGCAGTATGCACGGTTATTTTCATGCTGTGTCATTTTCCCTGCTCTACTACCTGTCTTACCATTAAAAAGGAAACGGGAAGCATTAAATGGACAGCCGCCGCATTTCTTCTGCCCACAGTTACGGGAATAGTTTTGTGCGCCGTTACTGCTAATATCATGCGGCTCGTTTTTTAGCATATTAATTTGCTGCGGCATAGACGTATATATATCCCTTGTAAAAATTGTGCAAAAGTGCCTTTGAAAAAGTCCGGAAAACGTGTTAAAATTAAAGTGTGTTCATAAAAAAATGAACACGCTTTAATTCAGTACAGTAATCCTGCATGGCTTGGAGGTAACGGAATGTTTAATAAAGGCGACTATGTTGTATACGGCTCGGGAGAGATCTGCCGCATTGAAGAAAAAACAGAACGGTGCTTTGACGGATTTGACAAATTTGACGGAATTGCAAAAAACGAATATTATAAGATCATTCCGGTTGAGTATAAAAATTCGGCATACTATGTTCCTGTAAAAACAGCAGACAGCGAGTTAAGACGTATTCTGACCAAGGACGAGATACTTGAGATTATAGACAGCATACCTCAGGCGGAAAGCATATGGTACAACGACAAAAATGAGCGAAAGGTTTATTTTGAGTCGGTGCTGAAGGGCGACGATTTTATGAGTATAATCGGAATGATAAAAGCTATCTACGAAGAACGTGAAAAAAGAGCGGACAGCGGAAAGCATCTCATTGCTTCCGATGAAAGAGCTTTTACCGCTGCGGAGCATATGCTTCACGGAGAATTTGCTTTTGTACTCGGAATAAAAGAAAACGAAGTCGGCGAGTTTATACGTTCAAGAATTGAAAACAGTAAAGTGTAAAATTTTGTCTTGCATAACGGATAACACCAATTGAAATAAAATATTTGGCAGTGTTCATAAAATTATGTATAAATCGTGCAAAGTATATGGTATTATTAATAATGTAATCATTTACATTAAAGGAAGGACTGTCCGTTATGAAAAAAATATTTGCATTTTTAATTTTTGCGGCAATTACAGTAAGCTCATTTTCTGCCTGCGGAAGCAAAGCTGCCGAAACCGGCGAGCCTGCATCTGCCGTATCTGCTTCAAGCGGTGTAATGAGAGATATTTCCTCAATGGAGCTTGTAAAGGATATGGGTATCGGTTGGAATCTTGGAGATACCCTTGATGTTTGTCAGGCTGACCGTGACGGTGACGGACGGGTCAATGAACATGTCGGAGAGGGTGAAAAGGTCGATGAAACCCTTTGGGGCAATCCTAAAGCAACCAAAGAGCTTTTTACCGCACTTAAAGAGGATGGCATAAACTCAGTGCGCATACCTGTGACTTGGCGTGACCACATTGACGAAAGCGGAATTGTTGATCCCGAATGGATGGACAGAGTTCAGGAGGTGGTTGATTATGCCTATTCGCAGGATATGTATGTTATTCTGAACGTTCACCACGACGGCGGCGGAGACCCTCAGTTCGGCGCTTGGATAATAGACGGCGCAATTAACAACAAGGATGCAACTCTTGAAAAGTACAAAAAGCTGTGGTCGCAGATCGCGGAACGTTTTAAAGATTACGGCGACAAGCTTGTGTTTGAATCCATGAACGAGGTAGGCTTTGACAAGCTAGGAAGAGATCAGGCTTTTGAACTCCTTAATGAATTTAACCAGTCCTTTGTTGACCTTGTGCGCTCAAGCGGAGGAAACAACGGCAGTCGTCATCTGCTGATAGCAGGCTACTGGACGGATATCAAAAGCACCTGCGAGGGTCCGTTTAAAATGCCTGACGACCCCATGGACCGCTGTATTCTTTCGGTGCATTATTATACTCCGTGGGAATTCTGCACAACAAATATAAACAATACGTGGGGTACTCCTGCTGAAGTAAAGCAGATGGAGGATCTGTACGGTATGCTGAAAACAACATTTGTTGACAACGGAGTACCTGTTATTATCGGTGAGTATGCCGCCAGCGGAAACGATTTGTCAAGCTGTGTTTTCTTTATTGAGAAAATGGTCAAGCTTTGCAGTGATTACGGCATGGCACCGTTCTATTGGGACAACGGCGGACAGGTGGACAGAAACACCTATGAGTGGCGCACTCCGGAATTCCTTGAAGCAATGAAGAGAGCTTCAAGCGGAGATGATTACGAGGTTACACGTATGGAATGACCGGCAGTCCACAAAATATATTTTAAATAAAAATCGATAAAATGATCCGGAAAGATTTTTTCATTCCCGGATCATTTTTTATACTAAAAACCATTTAAAAACTGTACAAAAAATCGAGCATAATCTTGCG
>JBJESH010000020.1:0-6500 GCA_051882695.1 Oscillospiraceae bacterium
AAAAAGTCACTTCCGACAAACGCACATCGGAAGTGACTTTATTCTTATATGCTACTTATTGAATCAATACTTGTCATCGGGAGATTTGAAATCAATTACCGACGGGTCAAATTCAATATCGGAATAATCATCCTCTTCTGTCGGGAATTCCTCATATCTGACGGTTCCGGGGTCAATAAACTTTTCCTCAGCATCTTCTGCATCTGTATCTTCATATTCGTTTTCTGCGGAAGCTTCACTTTCGTCTGTTGGTTCAGTTTCTTCTTCCGGAACTTCCATGTACTCTCCGTCAGGTTCATATTCGCTGTATTCTTCCGTAACGGGTTCTTCCGCTTCTTCGGTATTATTGCTTTCTTCATCACCGCTTTCTTCTTCGGTCTCTTCCGGATTTCCGAAAACCTCTGCGGTGTTCAGATCGGCAAACAGGTCATCATTAAATTCGCTGTTGAACTCATCTGATTCCGGTTCGCTGAAATCGCCCTCAAAGCTGAACTTGCTTATCATCTGTTTGAGCATTTCGGACTGTCCTGAAAGCTCTTCTGCGGTAGCGGCACTCTGCTCGGCAGTAGCAGCGTTGCTCTCGGTAATGTCTGTGATCTGCTTAACGTGCTTTCTTATCTCATTAATGGAGTCGTTCTGAGCCTGAGAATCGTTTGTGATGGATTTAACCTTTTCGCTGATATCAGCTGCGCTGATTATGATCTCGTTAAGGGCATCTGCGGCTGTTCTTGCAACCGATGTACCGTTCTTGACATTTTTGAGAGAATCCTCAATGAGCCGAGTAGTCTGTGAGGCAGCGTCGGCGCTCATGTTTGCAAGGTTTCTTACCTCGTCGGCAACTACTGCGAAGCCCTTGCCTGAATCGCCTGCTCTTGCCGCTTCAACAGCTGCATTTAACGCAAGGATATTTGTCTGGAAGGCGATATCCTCTATGACCTGAATGATCTCGGATATCTGCGCTGAGGATTTGCTGATATCATCAATTGACCTGAGCATTGCCTTCATATCGTTATTGCAGGAATCTATCTGCACACCGATCTCGTCAACAAGCTTTTCGGTCTGCATAGCGGATTCGGTATTGGAGGATATCTTATGCTTGATATCCTCGATCTGGTCGTAAACATCTCTTATGTTTTCGGACTGCTGCGATGAGCCTGAGCTTAAAAGCTGTGCTCCCGAAGATACCTGAGAAGCGCCGTCGTTTACCTCGCCGGAGGCAAGGCTGATCTGTGCAAAGGTTTTTCTAAGGTCTGCAAGAATGGCATTGAAGCTGTGCTTGATTTTTACAAAGTCACCCTTGAAATCCTGATCCATTTCAAAAGCAAGGTTTCCTGCGGCAATATTGCTTAGAGCATCGGAAATATAGCCTATATACATCTTCATTGAGCGCACCGTTTCGTCCAGTGACGCAGAGAGGACTCCGACCTCGTTCTTTTCCTTTGAAAGCTTTACGGGGGATTCCAGATCGCCTTCGGAGAGCGCTTTCAGACGGTTTGTGGTACTGATTATAGGCTTTACAATACCTGTCATGATAACAAACGTTACAATAAATGAAATAACAAGGATTATTAAGGAAATAATAAGTATAAGGTTCATGCTTGCTTTAATAGGGGAATTGAACTCAGACTCGGGAGCTGTAAGGATCGCCGCCCATTCTGTATTTGCTATGGGAGCATAGGCTACCTCGCATTTTACGCCGTCAATAACTGCTGAAGTACAGCCTGTTTCACCTGCGAGTGCAAGTGCATGGATATCTGCGATCTCCTTATATTCATTGTCTGTTTCAGCCATAACAGTGTAATTCTGCTGGTTTATTACATTTTCAATATCCCGGTCAACAACGGTCCTTCCCTCTGAATTTATAAGGTATGCGCCGCCTGTTTCACCGAAATTAATGGTATTTACAATATCTCCGAGAGTTTCAACATCAAAGAAAAGTACAAGAGTATAGCCTGTAGTGTTACGCATTGACGTAACGATAATAGTAAATTCCGAGCCTGAGCCGTCGGCTTTAAGCACAGGGTCAGTCATTACCGAGGTTTTCTTCTTCTTTGAAGTGAGATAAGCCTCAGTATTTTTGATAGGCTCGCAGATATCCTCAGAATCATAACCTTCGGAGCAGAGATAAAGTTCGCCGCTTTTATAAAGAATATAATCCCGAGCTCCGATCTTGGTACTGGTTATCTGATAATTGATATACGACTGAGTACTTTTTTTAACGCCGATGTCGTTGCTGGCAAGGGTACGGAGCAGGATAACCTCCGACTGGGCTTTGAGCATATCGATACGGCCGCTGATATCGGAGGCTGTCTCGGTTGTGATAGGCATTACCATTTCATCAATGGTGGTATTGATAGCCGATGACATGGAAATGAAGTTCACCAGAGCCATTGTAATAACGGTAACAAGTGAAAGTATACAAACACAGAGAACAAGCTTCAGCTTGAGACCTCCGTTTTTAATTTTTTCGGTAAAATTGTTAATGTTAGATTTCATTATAAAGTACCTCCGCATTTTCTATGGTAAATATTAGATAATTAACAGCTAATTCGACATATTGCTATAATATTCGATAATATAATAATACCATATATTTTTAATAAATACAAGAATAATTTGTTAAAACAGTTCAAATTTCATCGTTTTATTCAAAAAAATTATGTGAATATTTGCATATCGCAGTTTAACAAAGGGCTGTTTCGGAAAATACGTCTTGTTGAACGGGGGTTTTTGTGTTATAATTATTTCAGGAAAGGAGAGTGACGGTATGGTTGATATAAATGAAAGACTTCCTTATCTTCGTGAAAAGACCTCAAAGCTTACTCTTTCGCCGGGTGTTTACAGAATGAGAGACAAAAGCGGCGAAATTATTTATATCGGAAAAGCGAAAAACCTGCGCAACCGAGTAACGAGCTACTTCCGTGAAAATCCCGACCACACTCCCAAGGTTGCAAAGATGGTTTCTCATGTATATGATTACGACTTTATCGTTACCGACAGCGAATACGAGGCGCTTGTGCTGGAATGCTCAATGATAAAGCAGCATATGCCGAAATATAATATTCTGCTGAAGGACGACAAGGGTTACAGCTATATTAAAATTTCAGACGGAGAGTTTCCGAAAATTACTGCGGAAATGCAGAAAAACGGCAGCGGAACTTTTCTTGGTCCTTACACCAGCACATTTGTAACGAAACAGGCTGTTGAGGAAGCTAACAAGGTTTTTATGCTTCCGACCTGCAAGAGGGTTTTTCCCCGTGATATCGGGAAGTACCGTCCATGCCTTAATCACCACATCAAGCAGTGTATGGGTGTTTGCACCGGAAAAATCTCTGCGGAGGAGTACGGCAAAATAATCGGGCAGGCTGTGGATTATATCAGAAATGGTTCTGAGGCATCGGTGGAAGTTCTTACCGAGCAGATGACAAAGGCTGCCGAGGAGCTTGATTTCGAGCTGGCGGCAAAGCTCAGGGACAGGATATCCGCCATTAAGCGTGCGGCGGACAATCAGAAAATTTTTGCGGAGGATATGCGGGACACCGATATTATTGCTGTTGCCCAGAATGGCGAATACGCCTGCGCAGCAGTGCTGATGTACCGCTGCGGACGGCTTTTCGACCGTATTGAATATGACCTGGGCGATTTTGACAGCGAGGAGAATATGCTGGAGGATTTCGTTTTGCAGTATTATTCCGACCCGACGAAGATACCCCGTGAGATAATTACCGAGGAAGAGCTGCCCAACGAAGAAATGGTTGAACGGCTGCTGCGTGAAAAGTGCGGACGGGCTGTTGACCTTTCTTCCAAAAAGCGAGGAAAGGGTCTGCGGCTTATCATGATGGCAAAAGCCAACGCAAGCGACAGTCTTGCTATCAGGGCAGGGCGCACGGGCAAGGAGATTGCGGCGCTTGAGGCGCTGGGAAAGATACTTGGGCTTCCCGAACCGCCGGAATATATTGAAGCCTACGACATTTCCAATCTCGGAAGCTCCTCTATGGTCGCAGGCATGGTGGTGTTTGAAAACGGACGTCCGCTGAAAAGGGCATACAAAAAGTTCTCCATAAAAGAAACGCAGATACAAAACGATTACGCCAGTATGAGAGAGGTGCTTGAACGCAGATTCAAGCATTATAAAGATGAAAATGAAAATGACGAGGGATTTTCCCGTCTGCCCGACCTTATCCTGTTGGACGGCGGCAAAGGGCAAGTCAACGCTGTTGAGCCGATACTTCGTGAAATGGGGATAAATGTGCCGCTTTTCGGCATGGTCAAGGACAGCAATCACCGCACCCGTGCCATTGCTACATCAGGCTCGGAAATTTCCATTTCGGAAACCAAGGCGGCATTTATGCTTGTAACGAGAATACAGGACGAGGTGCACCGCTTTTCCATTACCTATCAGCGGAAAAAGCACGGAAAGCAGTCATATGAAACGGGGCTTACCAAGATCAAGGGCATCGGTGAGAAAAAGGCTCAGAAGCTTTTTACCGCTTTCAAGACCCGTGAGGAATTCAAAAAGGCTTCTCCCAAAGAAATCGCCAAGGCGGCAGGTATCAGTCTTGAGCTTGCCGGACAGGTATATGATTTTGTGCAGGATGAGTTGTAAAAAATTCACATATTAAATTTGTTATAGGTGTTTACAAAGCGGATAAAATAATGTATAATATTTATTTAAAGGGATAATTTTTGTTTAAGGAGTACCGCAATGCGTGTTATTACAGGTTCCGCAAGAGGAAGAAGGCTCAGAACTCTTGAAGGTATGGATGTGCGTCCTACCACCGACAAGGTCAAAGAAGCTATTTTTTCCATCGTGCAGTTTGATATAGAAGGCTCCGCCGTTCTTGATCTGTTCTCAGGTTCGGGGCAGATGGGCATTGAAGCGCTGTCAAGAGGTGCAAATTCCTGCGTTTTTATTGACAACAGCCGTGCTTCTCTTGAGGTCACAAGAGAAAATATCGCCGCTGTCGGCTTTCAGAAGCAGGCAAGTGTATCGAATATGGACAGTATTGACTTCCTTAAAACCTGCAAATACACCTTTGATCTGGCTTTTCTTGACCCTCCTTACGGCAAGGGACTTATCGAAAAGGCTATGCCGCTGCTGTGCGAAAAAATGTCGGACAGAGGGATAATACTCTGCGAGCATGAAAAGGGACTGGTGCTTCCCGAAAATTACGGGAATATGTTTAAGCACAGGACTTACAAGTACGGCAAGATCGAAGTGACCGTATACAGAAACGGAAATGGGGAAGATGACGGATGAACAAGAGAATAGCAGTTTGCCCCGGAAGCTTCGACCCGGTCACTTTCGGTCACAGGGATATTATTCAGAGAGCTTCAAAGCTTTTTGACAAGGTAATAGTTCTTGTTTCGGTCAACGCAGTGAAAAATCCCAGCTTTACGGCGGTTGAGAGAGTCAAGCTCATTGAAAAAGTCACAAGCGATCTTGACAACGTTGTTATTGATATGTGGGACGGACTCCTTGCCGATTATGTAAAGCAGGTGGGAGCGTGCGCGATAATAAAAGGTCTGCGTGCGGTCTCCGACTTTGAATACGAATTTCAGATGGCTCTGGCAAACAAGATACTTTATGACGGTGCGGAAACGGTGTTTCTTACCACGAGTGCCGAGAATATGTATCTTTCTTCAAGCGTTGTTAAGCAGATAGCCGCTTTCGGAGGCGACATAAGCCATTTTGTTCCCGAATGTATTCTTGAAGATATTAAAGAAAGGCTTTGGAAAAAGCCCGATGAGATGAAGTAACCAATTTATAGAAAGGATAGGTAAAAATGATTATTGATGATATTCTTGATATGATGGACGACCTGCTCGATAATGCTGCTTCGGTGCCTTTTTCAGTGAAAAAGTCGATCGTTGACTGCGACCAGATGCGTGATTACATAAACGAAATAAGACTTAATCTTCCGCAGGAGATAAAGCAGGCAAAGCTTATTGTACGCGACCGTCAGTCGATCATCAACGACGCCAACAAGGAAGCTGACAGCATTATCCGCCGCGCTGAGGACAGAGCAAAGGTCATCGTTTCCAATGATGAAATTACAAAGGCGGCTAAGGCGAGGGCTGTTGAGATAATGAATCAGGCTCAGGGCAAGGCTAAGGAGATCAGGAACGCTGCAAATCAATATATTGACGATGTTCTTGTGAAAACCGAGGATTGCTTGCAGGCAAATCTAGCGGACGTGAGAAAGAGGAGACAGGCTATCAAGACGCTTCCTGCACAGAATCCCCAAAATACGAAATAAATTTAACATAATTCCGGACGGCTGAACAAAAACTGCAAGCGGCGTCCGGAAGCAAACATGACCTGAGAGCATTTTTTCTCGGGTTGTTTTTGTTTCTGAAAAGCGTTCAGAAAATAATGTATTCTGCACACACAAGTATATTTATACAAATTTCCGCATTCAATTATTTCACATTTGCATTTGTCAATGTAGGTTTGTCAATGATGCGTTACAAAGATTTCAGAAAACTTCGCCGTTGGT
>JBJESH010000021.1:0-6499 GCA_051882695.1 Oscillospiraceae bacterium
ATGATATTAATTTAATATTTGTCATGGTAAATTATAGGTACAGTAATACTAAAAACCAATTAAACTGTAGACAAAAAATCTTCGCATAATCCATATACGCAAGATTATGCTCAATTTTTTGTACAGTTTTTAAATGGTTTTTAGTATAAATCGCATAAAGCATTCATTAAAAAGGAGAGACTTTTATGAAAAATTTAAAGAAAACAATGGCTTTTGCAACAGCGCTTCTGCTTGTCTGCTCAATGACAGCCTGCGGAAATGACGGCGGCTCTGCCGATGATGTTACATCAGGAACAACTGCGACTACACCCCCAAAGGAGCTTGACGAAGAGGACAAGGCTGCTGTTGCCGAAGTTGATATCGGCGATGACGAAAAGCTTGAGAACGGTACTATCAAGTGGCTCGCAACATATGACCTCAACCCCGAAAAGGGAAAGCCAAAGATGTTTGCTCTGGAGCTTTTTGAAACAAAGTACGGCGGAAATGTTGAATGGATCCAGACCACATGGGATAACCGTTACAATGACCTTTCAACGCTGGTTATCGGCGGAACATCGCCCGACCTTTTTCCGGCTCAGGAATTTGATACGTTCCCGAGCAAGGTGGTAGACGGAATGTTCCAGCCCTTTGACGATTATCTTGATTTTGACAGCGACCTGTGGACAGAGGGTACTAAAAAGCTTGCCGAAGCGCACGTTCTCGGCGAAAAGCACTATGTTGCTCCCGTTGCGACCGATTCAAAGTGCCTTATGATCTACAACAAGCGTACCATTGAGGAAAACGGTCTTGACGATCCTGCGGAGCTTTTTGCAGAGGGCAACTGGACATGGGATACATTCAGACAGATGTGTGTTGATTATTGTGACCGTGAAGAAGATAAGTTTGCATACGACAGCTGGTACTTTGAAACACAGTTCCTTCTTACAACTGGCGTTGCTCCTATCAGCATGGAAAATGGTTTTGTAAAGAGCAATATCACAAGTGCTGAAATTGAACGTGCAGAGAATTTCATGTTTGACCTCAAGAAAGACGATCTGCCTCTTCCTAAGGCTGAGTTCAACTGGACAGAGCAGCCTCAGCGAATCAGTGAGGGCAAGACTCTGTTCTGGCCTTGTGCAACATGGTGTCTCTGGGAAGCTGACCTTTCAAAATTCGGCGAGCCGGGTGAGATAATGTTTGTTCCTATGCCTAAGGACCCCGAAGCTGACCGGTATTATCTCCCTGCAAATATGGACGCATATGCTCTCTGTAAGGGCGCATCCAATCCCGAGGGAGCAGCTGCATTCATCAAGTGCAAGCTTATTGCCGAAAAGGACGAGAGCGCAATTGCTGTTACCGAAAAGCAGTACCGTGAGGATTACGGCTGGACAGACGAAATGTTTGAAATGTGGTACAAGGTAAGAGAAATGACCGATGCCAACCCCGTTGTCAGCCTGCACATGGGTCTTCCCAAGGATGTTTCTGCAGCAGTTGACGACGGTCTGAAGCAGGCTTCATTCAATGGTACAGATTGGGCAACTACAAGAGAATCTATCAGCGGACTTACTCAGATCACCGTTGACGAGCTTAATAAGCAGATCGAAGAAAATTACTGATTTTGAGAGGATTTTTATATGGTGAATTTCACAGGCTATAAAAAGGGTGTAAATCTCGGCGGATGGCTTTCACAGTGCGATCATACAAAGGAGCGTTACGATACCTTTATCTGCGAAAAGGACATTGAAAAAATTGCGTCATGGGGAGCGGATCACGTCCGCCTTCCCATCGACTATAACCTTGTTGAAAAAAATGACGGCAGCTATATTGAAAGCGGTTTTGAGTACATTGACAAGGCTGTGAAGTGGTGCAGAAAATCAGGACTTGATCTTGTCCTTGACCTGCACAAAACAGCAGGCTATTCCTTTGACAAGGGTGAGGGAGAGGCAGGCTTTTTTGAAAGTTCTGTGCTTCAGGAACGTTTTTATAAGCTTTGGGAGAAGCTTGCTAAACGGTACGCAGTAAGTGACGGAACTATAGCATTCGAGCTGCTGAATGAGGTTACGGATCAGAGCTACGGTCCTATATGGAACGGCATTATCCGTAACTGCATTGAAAGAATACGCAGATATGCCCCCGATACGGTAATTATTGTTGGAGGATACTGGCAGAACAGTCCCGACGCCATTCCCGATCTTGAAGCTCCTTTTGATGACAAGGTAGTATATAATTTTCATTGCTACGACCCAATGAATTTTACCCATCAGGGCGCATACTGGTATGAGGGAATGGATACCGAATTCAGAATGAGCTTTGACGAGTGCGACCCGAAGGTCACGGCGCAGTTCTTCATTGACCGCTTTGCCGCTGCCTGTGAAGCCGCAAAAAAGAACGGAACAGTTCTCTACTGCGGAGAATACGGAGTTATCGAAAATGCCGCGCCCGAGGATATTGTCAAGTGGTTCAAGGCTATAAACAGTGCATTTGAGCAGCTTGGGATCTCACGTTCCGCATGGAGCTATAAGCAGATGGATTTCGGTCTGGCGGATAACAGAATGGACAACGTAAGAAACGAACTCATAAAGTATTTATAATGTGATTTTTTAAATTTTTCATTTTCATCCTTTCTGAAACAGTTGACGCTTCATGTCGCTGTTAAAAGAAAATAACCGGTTGTTGTGAACAGCCGGTTATTTTTATTTATTCTGTTCTGGTGAACAGTATTCCGAAAGTGCCGGGACCGCAGTTACTTGATATGGTTGCGGAGGCAGTCGTGACATTAAGTTCGTCAAAACTGCAGTATTTGTTGGCTTCTGCCGTTATTGCCCGAAGCATTTTTACACTGCATCCGACATGGGTGACAAAAGCGCATTTTTTGTCGATATTATTTTTGCCTTTAAGCTCACGTCTTACATAATATCTGCATGCAGCGTCATAGTTACCGATAATAATAGTTTTCAGGCGAAGATCTCCCTTTTTCATAGCAAGAACAGGGTGGATATTTAGAGCGCTGCATATTTTTTTGACATAAGCGGGGACAAGTCCGTTTCTGTACAGATAATCTGCGTTTTTGGCAAGGAAGCTGGTTGAGACTCGTGTTTTCAGATTTTCAAGGTCTGACAATATCTGTTCGGATGTGCAGCCTTGATTTGCAAGCTCGGCTGCACGGAGTACAAGAAATCCCAAGCCTGTGGAAAGATGCTCCGAATCGAAAATATGAACTCTTTTTCCCTCATCGCCCATAAGCTTTACTGCCTTTTCTGCATTTTCGCAGGAGTGGCTTATATGCGAGCTGATAGCCACAAGTATTACCTCGTCGTACCTTTTCAGATTTTTCTCAAATGCTTTAACGTAAACATCGGGAGGCGGCGGTGCTGATTTAGTTTTGCTTCCGCCTGTTTCCATATGGGAAATAACATTTTCGGCAGTTATCTCATCCGTGTCGGTAAAAACTCCGTTTTCGGTCTCCACAAGAAAATACAGAATATCAACGCCGCAATTGCTCAGAGTGCTTTTGGGCAGGTCGCAGACGCATTCGGCAAGAATACCGACTTTTTTCTTATTCACAGCCATTGTACATATTCCTTTCCGAAGCTTACATCTTTATTTTATCGTATATTGCCGCTGCTTTTTCTGCAGCGCTGTCGTATTCAAAATCATCGGTATCCGCTTTTACAGCGTCGAACAGCGGCTTGAGAGCGATATTTCCGACAGCATATCCGGAAGCCTCTTCGCATATCTTTGAGACTTCGTCTCCGTCAAACATTTCGCAGGCGGTTTTGATCTTTTCAATAAGTTCTGCTGCCTTTTCTGCCGTTATATCAGTAAGCGATCCTTCATAAGATTCAGGTGAAGGCTCTTCGGCAGGCGGTTTGACAATGTTAAGATAATTTCTGCCAAGCTCGGCAACTTTAGAATACATTTCAAGCAATGCGCCGTTCTTTTCTTCTATCAGACTGTAATTTCCGGCTTTTCCGGCAAGCTCAAGTTCCTTTGCAAGCTCAGAAAGCGGCTTTGAACCAATGGTAAGTGATGAGCTTTTTAAAGCGTGGACCTCTATAACATAATTCTTCCATGATTTCTCATTGAAAAGCTTGAGTATATAGTCATGCTTTTCCTGAGACTTGCGCACATAGATCTCAAGGATCTCATTATATGCGTCAATATCTCCGCCTGTGTAGAAAACTCCCGTTTCGGAATCAAGAAGTTCAGAGCTTGAAGAAGCTTTTTCTTTCGGCTTTTCCGTATTTTTGCGTTCCTTTTCCGGCTTTCTGCGTTCCTTAACAGGCGGGCGTTCATTTCTTGCTGACGGAGCCTGTATAAGCTCTCTCGGCAGCCATGTTTTAAGAACACGGTCAAGTGCGGAAAGCTCAATTGGCTTTGCAATAAAGTCGTTGAGACCTGCTTCGATATACATATCTCTTACGCCGTTAACGGCATTTGCGGTAAGGGCGATGATAGGCAGGTTCTTATAGTAGGAACCGTCCATGCTTCGGATCTCTTTTGTTGCTTCAATGCCGTCCATCTCAGGCATCATATGATCCATAAAAACAATGTCGATGTCCTTTGAACGGAGCATTGATATTGCTGCGCGTCCGCTGTCAACGGTCAGCACCTGCATATGATAAGGGCGCATAAGACCTACAGCTACCTTCAGGTTGATGATATTATCATCAACTACCAGTACCCTCGCTTTAGGAGCTACAAAGCGAATATTGGAATTTCTGCGTTCATTGATGTTTGCCAGCAGTTTTTCGTTGTTGAATATGGAAGCGGCTGTCATTACATAAAAAGGCTTAAAAATACATTTCATATTCGGCGGAAGCTCTATTGCGTCAAGCCTGTCCTGAACGACAACTATCTCCGAATCATCGGATAAGCTTTTAAAGAACTCACGGTTTGCAGAATATTCCTCTCTGCCAGTAAAAATGTGAGTATATTTTTTCTCCGAAGCTGCCCGCTGCAGCGCCGCAAACGAATCAAACAGTTCAAAATCGGTATTAAGTTCGGTTTTAAGCTCAGAGATAAGAGAAGCGTATTCCTTTGATACCTTTGGCATTACAAATTTTGTCATATCAATAAAGCAAGCTGCATGGAGCTTTTCCGGCTCTTTGATGGAAACAAAGGGTTTGGGGTCAGAAACTTTAAGCGGTATTACAAATTTAAACTCTGAACCCGAACCGTAAACGCTTGATACATTGATAAATCCGCCCATGCTTGTAATAAGTCTTCTTGAGATGGCAAGACCAAGACCTGTACCCTCAACAGAGCGGTTTTTCTTTGTATCTATCTGCTGGAAGCTGTTAAACAACTTTTCAAGTCCCTCGGGAGAGATACCTATACCGGTATCGGATACTGATACTGAAAGGTTTATGCCGTAATCGTGCTTTGTCTGAGAAACGCGTATTACAACGCATCCTCTGTTTGTGAATTTGATAGCGTTTGTAACAAGGTTTATCATTACCTGACGTATTCTCAGCTCGTCGCCTAAAAGTCCGGCAGGTATATCGGGGTCGCATTTGACAATGATCTCTATGGGTTTGTCGCTTTTTCTTGTAAGAGCCATATTTATTACGTCATTCAGCGTGGAGGCGATATTGAATTCTTCTGTGATAAGCTCCATTTTTCCCGATTCGATTTTGGAAAAGTCAAGAATATCGTTTATTATTGAAAGCAGGCTTCTGCCGGAATTCTGTATGTTGAAGCAGTAATCTCTTACTGTATCGCTTATGTCGTTTTCACGGAGAATGAGCTCGCACATGCCAACGATAGCGTTCATCGGCGTTCTTATTTCATGGCTCATGTTTGCAAGAAAGTCGCTCTTGGTGCTGTTTGACTGCTGCGTCATTTCAAGCAGTGAGGACTGCCTCTTCCTGTACTTCCATAATGTGTAATTTATGTAAATGCACACAATGGTATCGAAGAAATATATAATAGGAAATCTCAGAAGATATGTGTCTGAATAGGCATAGCCCAGTTCGTGAAGCGGGGACCACATATATGCAGCGGTAAGTATACCAAGCAGAATACTGAAGCCTCCGCCGTAAAGAAGCTTATAGAAGAAGATGCCTATGGGAGGAACAAGAAGCAGCCACACGATGCTGAAGCCGTCCTTTCCGCCTGTTACAACAAAAAACATCATCATAATGCCTACAGCAGTAAGCGTTCCAACGCTTATAAGCGCAAAGCTTTTTGTCTTTTTATATATGAGAAAATTAAGGATACACCACAGGCTCAGAGTGCCGGTTATAATTACCATTAAATAAGACTGCGTTATCAAATTCAGCACGCACATAAACAAGCTGATGAAGCCTACTGTAATGATAATAAGACCTATACTTCTGCTGTCGGTATCTTCAGCATCTTGTTTAAGATCTTTTAAAAATTCAAGCATGATTTACCTCCCGTATAGAAACGAAAATTAGTTATGAAAAATACCCGTGTGCTGCTTCTTCAAGATTTTCCGCAGCTTTACGGTACATTTTAATAAAATTATTATGATTTGCGGCAATACAGTCCGTAT
>JBJESH010000022.1:0-1624 GCA_051882695.1 Oscillospiraceae bacterium
AAAGCAAAAATGTAAGGGCACAAATACCACGCATAAAAGTATGTAACCATAGCAGTTTTACTTCTGCCATAGTTGTGGCGGTTTCCGCAATATGCGGCACCGCACTCCCCACAGTATACCTTACCCGTGAGCAGGTAAACTTATTTTGCCTTCGACGAAGCAGATTTGTTTGAACGCTTATTCAGAATATCCTGTACCTTCAGAAAGGCTTCTTTGCTGATGATTGCAGGTACTCCATCTTCGATGCGTATAATATCTTTGTCCAACTTGTTACTGTGACTGTTTCGTGTCGTGCCTATTTTCGCTTCGGCACGGTTGTATACATAAGTACCGCAGTATTTTTCGTTGCTAAGTATGTCATAAATTGAGTTCTTACCAAAAGCACGACCTCGCTTCGTCTTCATACCACGCTCGTTAATTGATTATGAAGCATTAAAATATTATATGATATGCAGCAAATTAGCACTCTCAAATAAAGAGTGCTAATTTTTACTTTATATTCATAAAATTATTATAAAATATACACAATACACAGTTATACTATAATCATGCAGAGGAAACAAAAAGAGCTTCGGCATATACCAAAACTCTTTACTGCTGCCACATATTTTGTATGTGGATATACTGTTAAAATTAAAGCATAAATTGCATTACCGAGTAATAAAAATTCCGTCCTCCACAAGGCAGAGAACGGAATGTCGGCGCGGACTCCGCGCTGGTGGAGATGACGGGAATCGAACCCGTGTCCGAAAACCTATCCGCACAACTTTCTACGAGCGTAGTTTGTCATTGACATTCCCTCGCATAGCCGCGGACAAACACGCCGCAATGCTCAGTAGCCTGCAATACATTACACGGACGCAGGCTCTTCCGTGTAACGTTCACCGCTAATCGGCGCCTGATCCGAAGCCGCGGTACTCAACGGTCAGACGAGCAGCAATTAAGCAGCTGCTAATTCAAAATTATTGTTGTCGTCTAATTTTAAAACGTGCGCCTTTTTAAGAGATTTGCGCTTCTCTGCTCGCTTATCATGTTTCAAAATCCCCGTCGAAACCTTTACATCCCCATTTTATCTGCTGCGCTCCTTGACGGCACGTTCAATATCACGCTGAGCTGCCTTCGCTGCCATATCGTCACGCTTATCATGAAGCTTTTTACCCTTGCAGAGACCAACCTGCATTTTAACCATAGAGCCTTTAAAATAGATTGAAATAGGAATAAGCGTCAAGCCTTCCTGCTTAACCTTGCCCAGAAGCTGCATTATCTGCTTTTTGTGAAGCAGCAGCTTGCGGACACGCATAGGGTCGCGGTTAAAAATGTTTCCATGGTCATAGGGTGAAATATGCATGCCCTTTACCCAAAGCTCACCGTCGTCAATAGAACACCAACTGTCCTTAAGATTCACACCGCCTCTGCGGATAGACTTAACCTCAGTGCCTACAAGCTCAATGCCTGCCTCATAGCTGTCGAGGATAAAATATTCATGCCGTGCCTTACGGTTTTCGGCAATGGTTTTAAAAGAAGTCTTATCCATAGCAAACGTCCTTTTCTTTGGGTAGTATCTTATTATATTACATTTTTTATATTTTGTCAAGAGGTTTTCATCATATCAATTGCAGCAGAT
>JBJESH010000023.1:0-6414 GCA_051882695.1 Oscillospiraceae bacterium
CATCTGCGGCAAGGTATTCAAGTGGATAAAGAAAATGGGCGGTCTTGAGGCTATGAAGGCTCATAACGAGAAGAAAGCCAAGATTCTGTACGACTTCCTCGACCAGAGCAAGCTCTTCAAGGGCACTGTCGTTCCGGAGGATCGTTCGCTCATGAATGTTCCTTTTGTAACAGGCAATGCAGATCTTGACGCCAAGTTCGTCAAGGAGGCAAAAGAAGCAGGCTTTGAGAACCTCAAGGGTCACAGAACTGTCGGCGGTATGAGAGCATCTATCTACAACGCTATGCCTATCGAGGGCGTTGAGAAGCTCGTTGAATTTATGAAGAAGTTCGAGGCTGAAAACGCTTGATCATAATGCGGAAACAGCATCTCGCATAAAACCTTAACCCTATTATTTTTGAAAGAGGTAATTGTAAATGTACAATATCCAGACACTCAACAAGATTTCAAGCGTGGGTACTGACGTTTTTGACAAGAACAAGTACGCCGTTTCGGATGCTCCCGAAAATCCGGACGCTATTATGGTGCGCTCTGCAAAAATGCACGACATGGAATTCGGCAGCAATCTTCTTGCTATCGCCCGTGCAGGCGCAGGCGTAAACAATATTCCCGTTGAACGCTGCGCCGAGGAGGGTATCTGCGTTTTCAACACTCCCGGAGCTAACTCAAACGCAGTTAAGGAGCTTGCTATCTGCGCTCTGCTTCTCTCCTCAAGAAAAATCACTGAGGCAGCTGCATGGGCAGCTTCACTGAAGGGAACTCCTGACGCTCCCAAAACTGTTGAAAGCGGCAAGTCCAAATTTGCAGGTCCTGAGATCATGGGTAAAACACTCGGTATTATCGGTCTCGGAGCTATCGGCGGAAAAATTGCCAACGCTGCTGTTGCTCTCGGAATGAGCGTTATCGGCTACGATCCTTATCTCTCCGTAAATGCTGCGCTTCATCTGGATCCGGCTGTAAAGGTTGCCGCAGACGTGAACGATATCTACAAGAACAGTGACTATATCTCCATTCACGTTCCCTATATGCCCAGCACCAAGAACACCATTGATGCAGAGCAGATCGCTATGATGAAAGACGGTGTACGCCTCATCAATCTGGCACGCGGCGAACTTATTAACAGCGAAGCTGTTGTTGCAGGTATCAAGAGCGGCAAGATTGCCAAATACGTTACAGATTTCGCAGACGATGTTGTTCTCGGTGAAGAAAATATTATCGTTCTCCCTCATCTCGGTGCTTCAACTCCTGAGAGCGAGGATAACTGCGCAATCATGGCGGCTCAGGAACTTATCGACTACATCGAAAACGGTAATATCAGAAACAGTGTAAACCTCCCCAACGCTTCAATGAATGCAGCAGGAACCAAGGTCTGCGTAATTCATAAGAATGTTCCGGCGCTTATTGCTGCAATGACTTCAGCTGTTGGCAGCGCTGGTCTGAACATCGACAACATGGTTAACGCAAGCAAAAAAGACTTCGCTTACACTATCATGGACGTTGCAGGTGATGTGACTGACGCTGTAACCGACGCTATCAAGGCTATCGACGGCGTTATCAGAGTCAGAGTAATCAAGTAAACTCAGCTTGATATAAAAAATCAGGGCGAACATTTCAAGTGCTCGCCCTTTATTGTGTAATAAAAAGGGTACGCATAAAGCGTACCCTTTAATCACTCGGACAATAAATTCAATTATTCGTTGATCTTAGTAACAACGCCTGAACCAACAGTTCTGCCGCCCTCACGGATAGCGAAACGGAGTCCCTCTTCGATAGCGATAGGAGTGATAAGCTCAACATCCATAGCTACGTTATCACCAGGCATGCACATTTCCTTATCAGCAGGAAGTGATACAACGCCAGTAACGTCAGTTGTTCTGAAGTAGAACTGAGGTCTGTAGTTGTTGAAGAACGGAGTATGACGGCCGCCCTCTTCCTTCTTAAGAACGTAAACCTGACCAGCAAACTTTGTGTGGGGGTGAATTGAGCCGGGCTTACAAAGAACCTGACCTCTTTCAACCTGATCTCTTGTGATACCACGGAGAAGTGCGCCGATGTTGTCGCCAGCCTCAGCGAAGTCAAGAGTCTTACGGAACATTTCGATACCTGTTACAACAGTTGTCTGCTTCTCGTCAGAAAGACCAACGATCTCAACAGGCTCGTTTACATTGAGCTTTCCTCTTTCAACTCTGCCTGTAACAACAGTACCACGACCGGAAATTGTCATAGTATCCTCGATAGGCATAAGGAAAGGCTTAGCATCGTCACGCTCAGGGCTGGGGATGTACTCGTCAACAGCATCCATGAGTTCAAGGATCGGAGCATAAGCAGGATCGCTGAGGTCATCAGGAGCGTTAAGAGCAGCAAGAGCAGAACCCTTGATGATAGGTGTATCGTCGCCAGGGAAGTCGTAAGATGAGAGAAGGTCACGGATGTCCATCTCAACGAGCTCGAGGAGCTCTTCGTCGTCAACCTGGTCAGCCTTGTTCATGAATACAACGATTGCAGGAACGCCAACCTGACGAGCAAGAAGGATGTGCTCTCTTGTCTGAGCCATAGGACCGTCGGAAGCAGCAACTACGAGGATAGCGCCGTCCATCTGAGCAGCACCTGTGATCATGTTCTTAACGTAGTCAGCGTGTCCGGGGCAGTCAACGTGAGCATAGTGACGCTTGTCAGTCTCATACTCAACGTGAGCAGTGTTGATCGTGATACCACGCTCTCTCTCCTCAGGAGCCTTATCAATCATATCATAAGCCTCGTACTGAGCCTGGCCCTTAAGAGCAAGAGTCTTTGTGATAGCAGCAGTAAGAGTAGTCTTACCGTGGTCAACGTGACCGATAGTACCAATGTTTACATGGGGTTTTGTTCTTTCAAATTTAGCCTTAGCCATTGGGAAATTCCTCCTTATAATTAGCATTAAGAAATCTGATATTCATATTATAACAGATTAATTTGGTAAATTCAAGTGTTTTGAGGAATTTTATTCCTCAAAACACTGATTTTTTTATGATTAGTCCTTACCCTTGTTTCTGGAAGTCATAATCTTTTCAGCGATGTTCTTCGGTACCTCAAGGTAGCTGTGGGGTTCCATAGTGTACTGACCGCGTCCCTGAGTATTTGAACGAAGGTCGCTTGTATATCCGAACATTTCGGAAAGCGGAACAAGAGCGTCTACCTGAACGGAACCGCTTCTTGATTCCTGTCCCTGAATCTGACCGCGGCGTGAGCTGAGGTCACCGATAACAGTACCGGTATAATCGTCAGGAACGATAACTGAAACCTTCATGATAGGCTCCATAAGGATAGGCTGAGCCTGCTTCATAGCTTCCTTGAAAGCAATTGAACCGGCGATCTTGAATGCCATTTCAGACGAGTCAACCTCGTGGTAGGATCCATCATAGAGCTCAACCTTAACGTCAACAACCTCGTAGCCTGCGAGAATACCTGCCTTGGTAGCTCCGCGGATACCTGCGTCAACAGCAGGAATGTATTCCTTAGGAATAGCACCGCCGACAACCTTGTTTGTAAACTCGTAGCCCTTGCCTGACTCGTTAGGTGAAACACGGATCTTAACGTGACCGTACTGACCCGAACCGCCCGACTGCTTCTTGTACTTGTAGTCAACGTCTGCATCGCCCTTGATGGTTTCCTTATAGGCAACCTGAGGAGCGCCTACGTTTGCCTCTACCTTGAACTCACGGAGAAGTCTGTCAACGATGATATCAAGGTGAAGCTCGCCCATGCCGGCGATAATGGTCTGACCTGTTTCCTCATCTGTCCATGTCTTGAAGGTAGGATCCTCTTCAGCAAGCTTGCCGAGAGCGATACCCATTTTTTCCTGACCTGCCTTTGTCTTAGGCTCAATAGCGAGCTGAATAACCGGCTCCGGAAATTCCATGGATTCAAGGATGATCGGGTGCTTCTCATCGCAGAGAGTATCACCTGTAGTAGTATTCTTGAGACCAACGGCAGCAGCGATATCTCCTGAGTATACAGTTGTCAGATCCTTACGCTGGTTAGCGTGCATCTGAACGATACGTCCGAATCTTTCTCTGTTGTCCTTAGTAGCGTTAAGAACTGAATCGCCCTGATTTACAACGCCTGAGTAAACTCTGAAGAAGCAGAGCTTACCAACGAACGGGTCTGTAGCGATCTTGAACGCCAGTGCTGAGAACGGCTCATCATCAGACGAAGGTCTGTCCTCTTCCTCGCCTGTATCAGGATTAACGCCCTTGATAGCGGGAACGTCGAGCGGAGAGGGCATGTAGTCGATGATAGCGTCGAGAAGCTTCTGAACGCCCTTATTCTTATAGGAAGTTCCGCATGTAACGGGAACCATGTGATTTGCAATAGTAGCCTTACGGATAACAGACTTGATTTCCTCGATGGTGAGAGTTTCTCCTGCGAAATACTTCTCCATCAGCTCGTCATCCTGTTCTACGACGTGCTCAATCATAGCCTCATGGTATTCCTGAGCCTTTTCCTTCATATCGTCCGGGATCTCCTCAACGCGGATATCCTTTCCGAGGTCATCGTAGTAAATGTAAGCCTTCATTTCAACGAGGTCAATGATGCCCTTGAAGTCCTCCTCAGCACCGATAGGAAGCTGGATCGGAACGGCATTACATTTGAGTCTGTCCTTCATCATTTCAACGACGCGGTAGAAATCAGCGCCCATGATGTCCATTTTATTTACGTATGCCATTCTCGGTACGTGGTAGTTGTCAGCCTGACGCCAAACGGTTTCAGACTGGGGCTCAACGCCGCCCTTAGCACAGAGAACTGTTACAGAGCCGTCGAGTACACGGAGTGAACGTTCAACCTCAACTGTAAAGTCAACGTGTCCGGGGGTGTCGATGATATTAAGTCTGTGGCCTGCCCAGTAGCATGTAGTAGCAGCAGAAGTGATAGTGATACCTCTTTCCTGCTCCTGCTCCATCCAGTCCATTGTTGCAGAACCCTCGTGAGTTTCGCCGATTTTATGGTTTACACCGGTATAAAAAAGGATACGCTCGGTCGTGGTGGTCTTTCCTGCATCAATGTGGGCCATTATGCCGATATTTCTTGTCTGTTCAAGGGAACAATCTCTTGACATAATAATCCTCCTTTATGCTCGAGACGATTACCAGCGGTAGTGAGCAAACGCCTTGTTTGCTTCTGCCATCTTGTGTGTATCGTCACGCTTCTTGCAGGCTCCGCCTGTGCCGTTAAGAGCATCGAGGATTTCACCGGCAAGTCTTTCCTTCATAGTTTTTTCGTTTCTCTCTCTGGAATACTTAGTAATCCATCTGAGACCGAGTGTCTGACGTCTTTCAGGTCTAACCTCCATAGGAACCTGGTAAGTAGCACCGCCCAAACGGCGAGCCTTTACCTCGAGCTGGGGCATAATATTTTCCATTGCCTGCTCGAAAACCTCAAGAGCATCCTTGCCTGTCTTTTCAGCAACGATATCAAATGCATCGTATACAATTTTCTGAGCAACACCTTTTTTACCATCAAGCATTATGTTATTGATAAGACGTGTAACGAGCTTGGAATTGTAAACAGGATCCTGCAGTACATCACGCTTTGCGATATTACCTCTTCTTGGCATTTCGCTTCCCTCCTTCACATAGATTCATGAATTCATAGGTACTCGTTCCGGACAGATTACTGTCGCACTGCGACTGACTTCACCCGTCCAAACCGTCAAGACCAATGCAGAGGATTTATATATAAACCTCCACACTTATCCTGTGGCAGTAGTTATCCTATTGATTGAAATTTGAAATTACTTTCCAGCCTTCGGTCTCTTAGCGCCGTACTTGGAGCGAGCCTGAAGTCTGCCGGCAACACCCTGAGCATCAAGTGTGCCTCTGATGATGTGGTAACGCACACCAGGGAGATCCTTAACACGTCCGCCTCTGATGAGAACGACGCTGTGCTCCTGAAGGTTATGACCGATACCGGGGATATAAGAAGTAACTTCATATCCGTTTGTGAGCTTAACTCTGGCAATTTTTCTCATAGCTGAGTTAGGCTTCTTAGGTGTAGCAGTTCTTACAGCAGTGCAAACGCCTCTCTTCTGAGGAGAGCTCTGGTTGATCTGAGTCTTCTTCTTAGCGTTATAGCCCTTCTGGAGAGCCGGAGCTGTAGACTTGTCCTCCTGAACTTTTCTTCCCTTACGAACCAACTGGTTAAATGTAGGCATATTCTTCCTCCTTTTCTCAAAATTAGCATACTGACATTATGCAGCACACTTTAATATTATATACAAAAAAAGCCCTCTTGTCAAGGGCTTTTCTTCAAAAAATCAGGATTTTTTCAATATTTTGAGGCGTTTACAAGATTACTAAACATCTTTTTTCATAAATTCTGAAAAGCTGTCCGTACCGCCTGTAGATTTATATGCATAATAGCTAAGGATAAGTGAAG
>JBJESH010000024.1:0-6364 GCA_051882695.1 Oscillospiraceae bacterium
AGCCACCATTTCGGGTGACTTTTTCGACAGACTGAGCGCTCCGGCGTACCAAGTACGGCGGAGCGCTTAATTTCATTTCGGACACCTCCCGAAAAAAATTTTTAGGAAATATTCATTTAGTAACATCGGATTATTTTATATTGGTATTATGCCCTCTAAGTCTATGTTGAACGATAGGGTGATACCTTTTATTGAATTATTTTTTGCTTTTGCCTGTTTCAAAAATCGAAGTACGTTCATACTTCTTTTTAAGGGTCTGAAGCGCCTTTTTCTCTATTCTTGATACATATGAACGTGAAATTCCCAATGCCTTGGCAACTTCCCTCTGGGTCAGCGGTCTGCATCCGTAAAGCCCGTAACGGTGCTTGATAATGGTAATTTCCCGTTCGTCAAGGCACTCATCTATAAAGCGGTAAAGTTGCTCGGATTTTATGCTAAGGTCAATTTTTTCAACAATACCGTCATCCTCAGCAATGATATCTATAAGTGCTAACTGGTTACCTTCTTTGTCAGTGTCAATAGGTTCGTCAAAATAGACGTCCCCTGCGGACTTTTTCAGAGAGCGGAAATGCATCAGGATTTCATTTTCTATACAGCGTGAGGCATAGGTCGCAAAACGCGTTTTCTTGGAATAATCAAATGTTGAAACCGCCTTTATAAGTCCGATAGTTCCTATTGAAATAAGATCCTCCTGGTCGGTAGTGACGTTGTAATACTTTTTTATAATATGTGCCACAAGCCGCAGGTTATGCTCAATAAGCTTGTTTCTCGCCGCAGAGTCGCCTTCCTGCATTTTGCGGAAGCATTCCTCCTCTTCAGAAACAGAAAGCGGCTTTGGAAACACTCCGCCTGATTCAAGATGAAGCGCAAAAAAAAGCAGATTATCCAATGCAAGATTTATCAGCTCGGTAAACATTTCTATAACCATTTTCCCGACAGGAAAATGCACTCCTTTCCGGCATTATGTAAGCTTCCGCTGTTATTTCAGTGAAACTTTTTATATTTAAATTTATGCCGGAGCAGGAATGTCCTATGCAAATCCATACAAATAATATACATAAAATAATCACAAGCTGTATAAAAACATATGATATAATTATTATGAATTTTATCGAGTGTCGGAAGGACAGCAAAAAAATGAAAAAAGATGTGATAATAAGATCCTTCAAGGCGGCTTTTCCGTATACGCTGCCGATATTTGCAGGCTTCTGGTTTCTGGGACTTACTTACGGGATCTACATGAATGTTTCAGGCTTCAGCTTTTGGTATCCTATGCTTATGAGCCTTACGGTTTTTGCCGGCTCGGTTGAATTTGTTACTGTAAATATGCTGCTTGGTTCGTTTGACCCGCTTCAGGCGCTTGCAATGACTCTTATGATAAACGCAAGGCATCTTTTCTACGGTATCTCAATGCTGGACAAATACCGCGGCACAGGTAAATTTAAACCGTATCTTATTTTCGGCATGTGCGATGAAAGCTTCTCAATAAACTACACCGCTGAAATTCCCGAAGGAGCCGACAAGGGCTGGTTCATGTTTTTCGTAACGCTTCTCAATCACTTTTACTGGTTTTCCGGTTCGACTCTCGGCGGAATTTTCGGCTCACTTATAAAATTTGATACCGAGGGACTTGAGTTTGTTATGACAGCAATGTTCGTAGTGATCTTTCTGGAACAATGGCTCAAAGAAAAAAATCATACAAGCTCACTTATAGGAATAGGGATATCCCTTCTCTGTCTTATCGCATTCGGTTCGGACAACTTTATAATTCCTGCAATGCTTGCTATCCTTGCGGTTCTCACTTTTGCCCGCAAGCCGCTTGAAAAGGACGGTGACGCCGCATGACTCTTACTCAAAAAATAATTACGATACTTATGGTAATTATCGGTACGGCTGCAACACGTTTTCTTCCGTTTATAATTTTTCCGTCCGGAAAGCCTGTGCCGAAATATGTAAAATATCTTGGAAAAGTGCTGCCTGCCGCAGTATTCGGACTTCTTGTCATATACAGTCTGAAAAACGTCAGCATATTTTCCGGCAGCCACGGCATTCCCGAGCTTATCTCAATTACCGTTGTTGTGCTGCTTCATCTTTGGAAAAGACAAATGCTGCTTTCTATCGCAGGCGGAACTGTCTGCTATATGCTTCTCGTTCAATTTGTATTTTAATGCGGAAAGGAGTACATTTTTCTTATGAAACGTTTTGCCGATATTTTTCTGCGCGCTCTGCTGACCGGATTTGCAATAGGCATCGGCGGAGTTGTATACTTGTCCTGCGAAAATAAATATATAGGCTCTTTCCTTTTCGGAACAGGTCTGTTTGTGATATTGTCATTCGGCTTTAACCTTTTCACCGGAAAGGTCGGATACGCCGTTGAAAACAAGCCTGCATATCTGCTTGACCTTGCCGTCATATGGCTTGGAAATCTTGCAGGCACATTTATTATGGGTATTATGATTTTATGCACAAGAATATCTCCAGCAATTTCTGAAAAAGCCGCCGCCATCTGCGAAGCTAAGCTTTCAGACTCACTTCCAAGCATTTTCATTCTTGCATTTTTCTGCGGAATGCTTATGTTTATTGCGGCGGACGGTTACAAAAACATTACTTCGTCAATAGGAAAAATGCTTGCGATTTTCCTGCCTGTTATTGTGTTTATTCTCAGCGGATATGAACACTGCGTTGCAAATATGTTTTACTTCACAGCTGCAAAGGTATGGTCGCCGAACACATTTTTTTATCTTATTGTAATGACTTTGGGAAATGCGGCAGGCGGCATATTTATTCCGCTGATAAGAAAAGCGTTCAGAAATTAAACAAAAAGCTGTTCAGAGTTTTCATGCTCCGAACAGCCTTTTTTATTTGCAGTAAACATTGGTATAAATCACATTGCGCTCAGGAATGATTCCGCATTTTTCAAAAAGCTCCGATACCGTCACAAGCTCATAGCCGTCAGCTTTAAGCTTTGGAATAAGCATATCCAGTGCGTCAACTGTGCGGAAATTTCCCTCCATATCATGCAGAAGAATAACCGTACCGTCGCTGACCTGCTCCATAATTCTTTTACAGCGTTCATCGGCAGAAACCTCATCGTTATAATCCTCAGCACCTACTCCGCATATAAACGTCAGGTCAATAGTATCAAACATAGTCTGATTATATGCAATATACGGCGGACGGAAAAACTTCGGACGCCTGCCAACAACAGCTTCAATTCTATCAGATGTAAATTTTATTTCCGCGGAAATATCATCTGGATCCATCTCCGTCATAGCTGAATGTGTCTGCGAGTGGTTTTCAATTTCACAGTCCATTTCCGCAGCACGGCGCATTGATTTTTCACTTTCGGGAGTAATGTTGTTCCCTACCACAAAAAAGCTTGCAGTTACACCGTGCTTTTTCAGAATATCAAGCACCTGCAAAGTGGTCGTAGTGTTAGGTCCGTCATCAAATGTAAGTGCAGCAAGTTTTTTCGTGTTCATAAAGATACTTCCTTTTTATTTTAAAATAATTTGCTCCGTTCCGCCGTCAGCAGTATTGACCTCAAGCACGATACTTTCGGCAGACTCGAAATCAACAGGTTCAAAGCTTAAAATACCGGTAAACTTGTTTGTTATATCCGTTCCGTCTTCGTTAGTTACAGCGGTTACCCTAAAAGGCTTTTCAAAATCGTTAAACTCCTCGCCTATAAATGGTACGTTCTCCCCGTCAACAACAAGCTTGAAGGGACAAGAGCCATATGAAGCTATTACTTTCTCGTTTGGAATAGCTGTTATTGTTTCGCCGTAAATACAGCCTATTTTCCATAGGTCAGTAATTTCTCCAAACGAGTCGGGAACGGTATACCCTATAAGAACTCTTGCAGAATAGTCTGAAGAAATAAATTTTTCAACCGTGCATATCTCGCCGTTTACGCTGACTTCCCTGTTCGGTTCAATGCAGGTATATTCCGTCAGAATATTCTTATCGGGTGCAAAGCTTAACTGCAAGTCTGCCGGCTGCCTTGTAAATGAAATAAATTCATCTGTTTCAAAGCAAACGTGCGTAATATTTACCAGCAGTTTAACATTATTTTCAACAGCATTTCTGCTCCAATATGGATACACTCTTATCTTAAAAACATAAACCGTATCGCCGTTTTCGTCCTTTTCGGATACACCGTAATAACGGTCAAAAGCGTATTTTTCAGGCTCTGTAACTGTTTCATCAAAAACCTTTACATCAAGTGCAATGCGTTCAAAATCTTTTTCAGCTTCGTCTTTAAGCTTAGCTTTAAGAATAATATAGCTGTCAGCATAATCACCCATAAAAGCAGCTGCTTCCACAGATATAAAATCATTCTCTGCCGATTCGTCAAGGCTCTGATATGCTCCGCTGTCAAGCTTTGCAGCGGAAATATCATCGTCAAAACCGCCTCTCATTATCGCACCAAAATCAAAAAATCCCGTGATAGCCGCCGCAGTAACCGTTATGGTGAGCACTGCTGCTGCCGCCGCTATTATTGCCGAAAATTTTTTTATTTTGCGGTGACTGACAGAATTGACAGACTTTTCCTCACTAAGTCTTCCATAAAGATTTTCTTTCCAACTATCCGGAGTTTTCATTCCGGAAAAAATTTTATTGATATTTTTCATAGCAGCTCCTCCTCTAGGGACATCTCCGTCAGTTTGTCCTTCAGCATATCGCGTCCCCGTTTAAGCCTGCTTTTTATCGTGTTTTCACGGCTTTTCAGCAGCTTTGAAAGCTCTGCGACCGAGTACCCAGAATAATAATGCAGGTAAATGACGTCACGGTAGAGCGGCGGCAGCGACATGATCTGTTCCATAACCTGACGGTCATGCTCGTCCTCGTAAAATGAATTTACAAACTCGAGAGGCTCTGTTTTATGGCGGCTCATGAACCTGAAACGGTTTTTGCATTCATTCAGCGTGACCCTGATAAGCCACGCTTTGATATGCTCCGAATCCTTTTCAAGTATAGACTGATTTTTATACAGCTTGAGAAAAACATTCTGGTAACAGTCCTCGGCGTCCTGCCTGTTTCCGAGGCGAAGCAAGCAAAGACCCGTTACCATATCCGAATATTCCTCCACCGCATTTTCAAAAATCCTTTTCATATCTGCCATAATGTTCTTCCTTTCAGCCTCTCTTTAACAGTAACACACCGCAGAAGGCAAAAAGGTTGCATAGAAAAATACCTTTTTAATTATACAACAAAAAAACATTTTCTGCAACGGTTACACAAAATTTTCATTTTTCCCCCAAATGTTACAGTTCGGTTTTATAGTATTACAAAACGGTTAATTATATTGAAATTATTTTTTAACAATGATATACTTTCAGTAACATCAACGAAAAGGGGTACGACCTATGAAAAAATACAAATTGCTTGTTACTGCAATCCTGCTTACATCAATGCTTGCAGGCTGCGCAAAGAATACGGAAAATGAAAATACGGACAGCACAGCCAGCACAGCCAGCACAGCCGATACTTCTTCTGCCGAAGTCACTACAGCAGCGCTTACCGAAGCTCCTGCCGAAACCACAGCAGAAACTACCGTTACCGAATCGGAAACAGTTTTGCCGGAAGAAGAAACGTTCAGCCTGAAAAATCTTACCTCCGAGGAAAAACGTGAAATCGTCAAAAAGCTTCTTGAAAAGAAAAACGGCAGTGGGAAATACATATTTAATCAAAACTCCAGTGCCTCTTTGTTCCGTGTTGTGTCTTCCGATGAATTTTCTGTAAGCACCGCCTTTGAAGCGGAACTTTACAGAGAATCAACAAATCTTCTCTGCACAGAAGATGAGGACCGAAATTCGTTCAATTCCGCAATTTCCGCCACAAAATGGGGCAGGTATGCAGACGATATGTCAGCATATGATGTTTTGGAAGCAAATGTCAAAATAAAGGTCAAGTCGGACGAAAAGCTTGACCCCGAAATCGTCAGCATCACCCAAAGCTATACAATTAATGATCTGAGTTTCAACGCCTTTGTAAGCAAAAACAAATCGGGAAATTTCGATGTTATCATAGACCCTGCTTATATGTACGAAATTCCCATGCCGATCTACATAAAAAATTATGAATACAACATCAACGGAGTTAACGCTCTGATGGACTCGGTTTCATTTACCGCAGACAAGCTTAACGGAGAGTTCGGTTACAGCGACTATGTCTACGCCGCCGTAACCGTTGACAGCCTTACCGTTTCCTGCGACAGTATCGGCAATAATTATTCTCATGCGCCGAATATAACTTCCTTTGAGGTACTTTATGAAAATGCAGCGGAAGCCATCAGCAGCACCGAGCTTCTGAAAAAATTTGACGCCAAAAACGACGGTTCAGCAGCGGTTTACAATACTCT
>JBJESH010000025.1:0-1598 GCA_051882695.1 Oscillospiraceae bacterium
ACATAAACGAGCGCAGTTCATCATGTGCCTTTTTGACTTCATCGCTCATGTGAATGTCGGAGACGCCGTTATCGAGTATAGATGTGATAAGGGTAGTGATACGCTGGCTCTTGCTGTGACCGAGAATGTCTGTTGCAGATTTAGGCAGCTCCTCTTCTTTCAGCATACCTGCGCGGATAGCATCGTCAATATCGTGGTTAATGTATGCAATTTTATCGGCAAGGCGTACAATGTAACCCTCTTTTGTAACGGCGACCTTATTGGTATGGCAGGCAATGCCGTTTTTCACTTCGTATGTAAGGTTAAGTCCTTTGCCGTTATTTTCAATATAATCAACAACGCGCACGCTCTGGAGGTAATGGGTAAAACCGTAAGGACAAATCTCGTTAAGCACATATTCGCCCGAGTGACCGAAAGGTGTGTGACCCAGATCGTGCCCGAGAGCAATAGCCTCGGTCAGGTCTTCATTCAGCCGAAAAGCCCGTGCGATAGTTCTTGCGATCTGTGAAACTTCAAGAGTATGTGTAAGCCGTGTACGGTAATGGTCGCCGACGGGGGAGAGGAAAACCTGAGTTTTCTGTTTAAGCCGTCTGAAAGCGTTGCAGTGAAGTATCCTGTCCCTGTCACGCTGAAATTCGGTTCTTATGGGACATTTTGCCTCGCTGCGTACGCGGCGTCCTGTACCTTTTGATGTGCAAGCGTCTTCGCAAAGCATACCAAGCTCCATAATTTCGGTTTGTTCGCGTATTGTCATTATCACACCTCCGACGCGCATCTGAATAATCGACACAAAAATTTATTTAACATCCATATATACGATTTTAGTATAAAAAAAACCTCTTTTGAAAATTAATTTTGTATACACTCACAAAATATCAGGCAAAATTCTCAAAGCATTCGTCAAGTTGCTCAAACAAAATATTTCCGTTGGTAATGTCAGTAAGCTTTTCTTTGAGGGATCCTGCAAAATCGGTTTTAACAAGCATTTTTACAGTAACGTCAGCAGCAAAGTCTGTGTCAAGAATTTTTACCTCAAATTCCGGAAGAACATAGCTGATTTTTCCGTACAAATTATAATCCACCGTAATATTGATCGGATAACACCTGCACATAATAAGCCGTTCGGCAGCGTCCACAGCAATTTTTGCACTGTGGGAATATGCACGGACAAGTCCTCCGCCGCCCAGAAGGATACCTCCGAAATAACGTGTTACAACGCAGCAGATGTCGGTAAGTCCTTCCTTCTGCAAAACGTCAAGAACGGGAACTCCCGCAGTACCCTGCGGTTCGCCGTCATCGGAATAACGTGATGTGCAGCCGTCCCGAAGAATATAGGCATAAACATTGTGAGTAGCTTTTCTGTGCTTTGCCCGTATTTCATTTATAAAATCCACGGCTTCGTCATTGGTTTCAACGTGCTTTATATAGCCGATAAACTCGGATTTCTTTTCAATAAATGAAGCCTCGGCAAAGCCGTTTACAGTTGAGTAATCATTGTTCTGCATAATGTCCTCCGTAAAAAATAAGCCTGCGTAAAAAATTACGCAGGCTTTTGGATCACTTATCCATACCAAAACGCTTCTTGAATCTGTCAACAC
>JBJESH010000026.1:0-6349 GCA_051882695.1 Oscillospiraceae bacterium
TTATCGAAGGACTCCAAATCGACGAGTCTACAAAGGAAGGCAAAGTTATCCTTGCAATGGCTGATATTCTTCAGGATATGGCTCTTGCAGCAGAGGATATTCAGGATCAGATCGATGAAATCGTTGAGGTAGTCGATACAATTGATGAGGATCTTGGCGAAGTTGAGCGCGATTTCTATGAAATTGACGATGACTGCTGCTGCGATGACGATTGTGATTGCTATGACGATGATTGCGACTGTTATGACGATGATGACGACGAGCTTTATGAGGTTGTATGCCCGAGCTGCGGCGACACTATCTGTCTTAACGAAGGTATGCTTGAGGAAGGCTCAATGACTTGTCCCGGCTGCGGCGAGCTTCTCGAATTTGACTTTGAGGAAGAGGACGAAGATACAGAGGAATAATTCCTCATAAAAATTGAATATCAGCAACCTGTTTCAGGGCGAGGTGCAAGTCCTCACCGGTGGTAAAAACATTTTTACGAATAGTTTGAGTCCACGAGCAGAGCGAAAGCTTTTGCCGATCTGGTGAAATTCCAGAACCGACGGTATAGTCCGGATGAAAGAAACAAACGCGAAATTTCAGCAAGATTTTTGCGCGAGTACGCCTGTGGAATGTATTTTCTGCAGGCGTTTTCTGTTACGGATTGCTCTTATTAATAAATTTATTAAGGTGGTAATCTTATGGAAAACACAGTACTTAAAAACGAAAACAGTTCACGAATGAACACAAAAAAACTTGTTGTTCTGTCAGTAATGACCGCACTTGCTTACATAGCAGTATTCATTTTCAGAATTCCAGTTGTTCTTTTTCTGAAATATGAGCCAAAGGATGTTATAATAACGATCGGCGGTTTTATGTTCGGACCGCTTGCTTCACTGCTTATGTCTGCGGTTGTTTCGCTGGTCGAAATGGTAACGATAAGCAGCACGGGTCCGATAGGTGCGCTGATGAATTTTATTTCAACCTCGGCTTTCGCTTGTACGGCTGCAATAGTTTATAAAAAAATTCATACGATAAAAGGCGCAGTGATAGGTCTTGCAAGCGGAACTATACTTATGACAGTACTTATGCTGGCGTGGAATTATCTCATTACACCTTTGTACATGGGTACTCCAAGAGAAACGGTTGCAGGCATGCTTCTTCCTGTTTTCCTGCCTTTTAACCTGATTAAAGCCGTACTTAACAGCGCTATTACTATGCTGCTGTATAAGCCACTTTCAACTATTATGAAAAAAGCTCACATTCTTCCTGAATCAACGTCAACAAGCGAAAACGCAGGACATATAAAGAAATACGCTTTTGTTTACATTATAGCGGCTTTTCTTGTTGCAACCTGCGTGGCTGTTATCATTATCTGGAATTTGTAAAAATATGTTGACAAACGTCATAAACAGTGATATACTTATACTATAAGTTAATAAACCTTATCAAGAGTGGCGGAGGAACTGGTCCTGTGAAGCCCGGCAACCTAATTGCAAGCGCTTGCTTGTCAGGAAAGGTGCTAAATCCTGCGGAATTTTCCGAGAGATGAGGAATTTTTACGTTAAAAATTCACAGCGCTTGGAGTAATCCGAGCGCTGTTCTTGTTTTAAAAGAAAGGATGATTTGAATGTCAAAAATGCTTTTTACATCTGAGTCTGTAACAGAGGGACATCCCGACAAAATCTGCGACCAGATTTCTGACGCTATACTTGACGCTATTCTCGCTCAGGACCCTATGGGACGTGTTGCCTGCGAAACTGCTACAACAACAGGAATGGTTCTCTGTATGGGCGAAATATCTACAAGCTGCTATGTTGATATTCCTAAAATTGTTAGACAGGTCGTAATTGATATCGGCTATGACCGCGCAAAATATGGTTTTGACGGACATACCTGCTCGGTACTTCAGTCGATCGATGAACAGTCCTCAGATATTGCAATGGGAGTTGACGAGGCTCTTGAACATAAATCAGGCGAAAATGCAGATGATTTTATGACAGGTGCAGGCGACCAGGGAATGATGTTCGGATATGCCTGCAATGAAACTGCTGAACTTATGCCTATGCCGATATCTCTTGCTCATAAGCTTGCAAAGAAGCTTACCGAAGTCAGAAAGACAGGTGTTCTGCCTTATCTCAGACCCGACGGAAAAACTCAGGTCACAGTTGAATATGACGATGGCAAGCCTGTAAGAGTCGATACAATTGTTGTGTCATCACAGCACGCTGCAGAGGTGTCTCTGGAAAAAATTCGTGCGGATATTATAGAAAAGGTCATAAAGCCTGTTGTTCCCTCAGAGCTGCTTGTTGATACCAAGTACTTTGTAAATCCTACAGGACGTTTCGTAATCGGCGGTCCTCAGGGCGACAGCGGACTTACAGGCAGAAAAATCATCGTTGATACTTACGGCGGATACGCACGTCACGGCGGCGGAGCATTCAGCGGAAAGGATCCGACAAAGGTTGACCGCAGCGCTGCATATGCGGCAAGATATGTTGCAAAGAATATTGTTGCAGCAGGACTTGCCGATAAATGCGAGGTAGAACTTGCATATGCAATAGGCGTTGCAAAGCCTGTTTCAATTATGATCGATACATTTGGTACAGGCAAGGTCTCAGATGAAAAGCTTGCAGAAGCAGTAGATAAGGTATTTGACCTGCGTCCTGCGGCTATCATCAAGACTCTTGAACTTAGAAAGCCTCAGTACCGCCAGCTTGCGGCATACGGACATATGGGACGTGAGGATCTGGGCGTTGCATGGGAACGTACAGACCGTGTTGATGCGTTGAAGGCTGCTGTAAAATAAAGAAATGGTATAGCTAAAGTAATCATTTAAAAATCAAGGGTATCGAGGTTTATTACTCGATACCCTTAAATTTTATTTTGCTGATTCAACAAGCGCCTTGACGATTTCGGGGTAATACCATTCAAGTGTTTTTCTGTTCAACAGACCGAATCCTTCGCCTTCGGACGGCGAACAAGTTGTACCGTTATCCCACCAACAGCAGGTAACGCCATACTTGTTTGCAACCGAAAGAAAATATTTTGCAATTTTAACACGCTCATTGGTATTTGACTTGTTTATTGTACCAAATTCGCCAATAATTACGGGAATTCCCTTGCTTGTAAATACCTTGTTGATGTTGGAAAATGTGTTGTCAATTTCACTTTTGTAATTGTCGGTTAACTTTGAGTCTTTAGAGTTTCTGTTCAGAGCAACATTGTACGGAAGATAAGCGTGAATCGAAATAATAATTCTGTCGTCATCCGGAAGCTTCAAATCTGACATTGCCGAATAATTTGAGGAAGCACCATAAGGCGTAAGCATAAGATAACGTGTCTTGTTGTTTCCGCCTGTGCTGCGGACGGTGTCAACAAATGCTGAAATATAATTGTTAAGTACCTTTCGCTCTGCTGCGGTTCCGCCGTTCCATTCCTGTGCAGAGCCTTCGGTTCTGGGTTCGTTCAGACCCTCGAAAATGAGCTTTTCATCATAGTCCTTGAAGCGCTCAGCTATCTGTTTCCAAAGATATTTGAACTTTTTGGTAACAGCTTTTTCATTTTTTTCGTCAAGCTTTATCCAGCCGGTTTCGTGATGGGTATTTAGTATGACATACATATCGTTGTCATATGCATAATCAACTACCGTCTGAACACGGTCAAGCCATTCCTTGCTTATCTTACCGTTTGAGTCCATATGCTCGCCCCATGAAACCGGGATGCGTATAGTGTTGAATCCTGCTTTTTTAACAGCTAAGATCATAGCCTTTGTCGTTTTGGGATTTCCCCATGCGGATTCAAAATCAAGCTCGTTGCTTACCCATGATTTGCAGCCTGCACAGTCAAGAGTGTTGCCTAAATTCCAACCAACATTAAGATTGTCAACAAAATCCTGCGCACTTCCTGACGATTTGTTTGAAGAGCTGCTATTCTGGGATGAAGACTTTTTTGTTACAGTGACCTTGCAGGTCGCTTTATAACTTGTACCTTTGATTTTAGCAGTAATTGTGGCAGTACCGGCTTTCTTGGCAGTAACAATACCGCCTTTTTTAATAGTGGCTACGGTTTTGTCGGATGTACTCCACTGTACAGTGTATTTGGTATATCCCGTTACAGTCGGCTTCAGAGTAAAGGTGTCATCGACTGTGAGAGTTATCTTGGTTTTGTTAAGCTTTATGCCTTTCTTTGCAGAAGCTGCTGATACATTTGCCGAAACAGCAAAAACGCACATTAAAACAGCAAAGAACAGTGCCGCGATTTTTTTGAATTTCATGGTACTACCTCCAATATTTTTATATTATTTTAACATATTTTTTAATGCAATTCAATAGGTTTTGTGCAAATTATATTTTAAAGTGACAATTAAATGAAAAGCAAATGAAACATATAAATATTGGTTGAAAATTTAAAAATATTCTGATATAATAACTTTTAATTTAAAAAAATTTGGTCAAGCATTAAAACGTTTGTAAGAAGTTACAGAAGGAGCATGATTTCATGAAAAAGCTGCTGTTTGTGTTTAATCCTCATTCGGGAAAGGGACAGATCCGTCAGCATCTTATGACGATTATAGATATTTTTGTAAAGGGCGGTTATGAGGTAACTGCGCATCCAACTCAGGCGAAAAATGATGCTTATGAAAAAACTGCGGCTCGCTGCGATGATTTTGATGTTGTTGTTTGCAGCGGAGGTGACGGCACTCTCAATGAAACGATCAAGGCTATTATGACAAGCAACCGCCGTATTCCGCTGGGATATATCCCGTCGGGAACGATGAATGATTTTGCTTCCAGTCACAGTATTCCCAAGGATATGCAGGAGGCAGCCCAAAGAATTACCGCAGGCAACCTTGTAACTGTTGACGTAGGCTCTTTTAATGAGGAATATTTCACATATATTGCCGCATTCGGAGCCTTTACAGATGTAAGCTATGAAACACCGCAGCAAATGAAGAATATGTTCGGAAGCCTTGCCTATATTATGGAAGGCATGAAGCGTCTGAATACAGCGAAATCATATCATGTAACGGTTATGCACGACGGTGAGACTGTAGAGGACGACTTTATTTTCGGTATGGCTTCAAATTCAACATCGGTTGCCGGAATAAAGGATTTCGGAGGAACAGAGGTAAAGCTTGATGACGGTCTGTTTGAAATATTTCTTATAAAAACTCCTAAAAATCTTGCAGAATTTCAGTTTACAATAAATTCGCTTCTGAAGCATGAGCTTGATGCGAAATGCTTTATTTCGTTCAAGGCATCGCAGGTCGAGTTCCATTCGGACAACGACCTTCCGTGGACTCTTGACGGTGAGTTCGGCGGAAACTGCCGCAATGTAATTGTAAAAAACAACTGCAAGGCAATAGATATATTTGCGCCTAAGCCGGAAACTTCTTCTGATGAAAAATATGAGGAATAAGTAACACAGATCCTTAATGGGATATCTCCATAAAAATAATGATCTTTTATGCTTTTCTGAATAAAATTTACAAATACAGTTGAAATAATCTGAAATATCGTGTATAATTAAACTAATATATTTTTATAAAGGAGTAATCGCCATGTACAACGATATTATGGATACAGTAGGCTTTGTTGCAGCGGCTGACCCTGAAGTGGGCGAGGGTATGAAAAAGGAGATCGCAAGACAGCGCAGAAATCTTGAACTTATTGCAAGTGAAAACCTTGTTTCTCCCGCAGTAATGGCTGCAATGGGTTCGGTACTTACAAATAAGTATGCTGAGGGTTATCCCGGAAAGCGTTATTACGGCGGCTGCGAATGCGTCGATATTGTTGAGAATATCGCAATAGAGCGTGCAAAGAAGCTTTTCGGTGCAGGCTATGCAAACGTTCAGCCTCATTCCGGCGCACAGGCTAACACAGCGGTTTATGTTGCAGTTCTTAACCCCGGTGACACGGTTCTCGGTATGAGCCTTGCCGACGGCGGACACCTTACGCACGGTTCGCCTGTAAATATTTCCGGTAAATATTTTAACTTTGTTTCATACGGTCTTGATGACGAAACCGAAATGATAAACTACGATACAGTTCAGAAGCTTGCCGAAGAACACAAGCCTAAGCTTATCGTAGCAGGTGCAAGCGCATATCCAAGAGCAATTGACTTTGAAAGACTTTCAAAAATTGCAAAGTCTGTAGGCGCACTTCTTATGGTTGATATGGCACACATCGCAGGTCTTGTTGCAGCAGGTATGCACCAGTCTCCCGTTCCTTATGCTGATATTGTAACAACAACTACACATAAGACTCTCCGCGGCCCGAGAGGCGGTCTTATCCTGACAAATGACGAGGCTCTCGCAAAGAAGATTAATTCTGCTATCTTCCCCGGTACACAGGGCGGACCT
>JBJESH010000027.1:0-1589 GCA_051882695.1 Oscillospiraceae bacterium
ATCCGGAATTGAATAAGCATGACATAAATGCTGTTTACTTAGTGAAAAATCTCTGAGAAACAGTATAAGTTTTCTTCGGCGCAAGCTCCTCATAGCCGCTTTTTTCTATCGGCATATCAAGGTTAGGAGCGTTTACCTGCGCAGTCATCGGCTCGGGGCAGAAATAATTCATAAAGCCCTCATGATTCCATACTATCCAGAACTTGTATTTGTCATCCACCTCATAGCAGATCTTCTTTCCGCTTTCGGTATCGGTCATTACGCAGCCATAGAAATCTTTTCCGTCAAGCTTGACCGTACCTGCGGTGTACATATCGTTGCAGATATCCTGCAAAACCGGACATTTTGTTCCGTTGACATATTCCATATCATAATCGGTAAGGTTAAGCTGTCTGCCGTTTGGAAGCCATCTTTTCTTGTTGAACTGGAGCTTCCTTACCGCAGGCACCTGCAAACGGATATTCTCCTGCTTGCCGCCGTCAACAAACGGAGCGTTGATAGTTGTGTGCGTAGCAATTGAAACAGGAAGCATTTTCTTTGATTTGTTAGTCAGCGAAATAGTGTGCTTCAGACCGTCCTCAGAAAGCTCAATAGTAATTTTAACAGTGAATTTCACGGGGAAGCAGTTGAAGAAAAAGTCGTTCTCGTCGTATGTAAACGATGTGGTAACATATGCTCTTCCATCCTCAGCACCCATAGCTTTTATCTTATGGGCACGCTTATGGATAAAGCCGTGGAGATGATTCTTGAAACGGGTCTCGTTCACAGGAAAATGATATTCGGCATCAGAGGTTTTCAGCATACCGTTATCGAGACGGTTAGGCAGATACAGTGTTGGCAGACCCCATATTTCGGGAGAATTCATAAACTCGCTTATTGTCAGGTCATCGCTGTAACGGAAAATTTCCATGCCCTTTTCGTTGTCGCGGAAACGAAGCACGTTAGTACCAAGCGACGGCGCAACAACTGCATAATAGCCGCCTGCCGCAAGCTCAACGGCTTCTATCCCCTTGTGCATAGCTTTTCTTGCATAAAATTCCTTTGCCATTTCGGTTTGCTCCTTTATTTAAAATTTTGATATAATGCTTCACATTTCAACTGTCATACTTTCTTACTCTGAGCCCGATCCCCAGCGACATTGCCAAAGCTTTGCATCTGCTGATGTCCTCCATAGGGATAACGTCAACTACGGTAAACATTACTTTCGGGACATAATTTTTGCAGTCCGCCGCAAATGATATCATCGCCTCAAAGGAGTCTTCCCATTTCGGACGAGTCACAGCATTGTATTTTTCGGCACTGCACTGATTAAGCGATATCGAAACAATGTCCACTGCACCCTCAAGAAGCTGCGCCGTGGGTCTGCCGTTTATCTTATCACCCAGACCGTTTGTGTTCAGCCGTACAGTCAAGCCGAAATTATCCTTGATATAATGTCCGATAAAAGCCACATCATCTGCACGTTCCATCGGCTCGCCGTAGCCGCAGAAAACGACTTCGCTGTACTTGCTCAGATCGTACTTTTCAAACTCTGCGATAACTTCATCAACAGTAGGTTCACGATCAAGCCATAAGCTGTCCGAGCCGTA
>JBJESH010000028.1:0-6321 GCA_051882695.1 Oscillospiraceae bacterium
TCTGCGGTCTTGGATTCCTCAATTGTGATTACGCCGTCTGCTGTAACCTTTTCCATAGCCTCGGCAATAAGCTTGCCTACGCCTTCATCTGCAGCAGAGTTTGCAGCAACACTTGCGATCTCGTCAGAGCCTGCAACAGCCTTTGAATTAGCCTTGATAGCTTCAACAGCAGCGTCAACAGCCTTTGCCATACCCTTTCTTACGATCATGGGGTTAGCGCCTGCAGCAATGTTCTTCATACCCTCACGGATAAGAGCCTGTGCAAGAAGTGTAGCGGTAGTAGTACCGTCGCCTGCTACATCGTTTGTCTTTGTTGCAACTTCCTTAACAAGCTGTGCGCCCATGTTCTCAAAAGCGTCCTCAAGTTCAATTTCCTTTGCAATGGTTACACCGTCGTTTGTGATGAGGGGAGCGCCGAACTTCTTGTCGAGAACAACGTTTCTGCCCTTAGGACCGAGAGTGATCTTAACAGTATCAGCAAGCTTGTCGATACCTGCCTGAAGAGCCTTTCTTGCTTCTTCGCCGTAAATAATATCCTTAGCCATGATAAAAAATCTCCTTTATAATAGTATTGATGTAAGCTTATTCAACGATCGCGAGAATGTCGTCCTGACGGAGAATAGTGTATTCAACGCCGTCAACCTTTACCTCTGTGCCGCTGTACTTGGAAATAAGGACCTTCTGACCTTTCTTGACGAACATCTTTACTTCCTTGCCGTCAACGATCCCGCCGGGGCCTACCTCGACGATCTCTGCAACCTGAGGCTTTTCCTTGGCGCTTCCTGCGAGAATGATACCGCTCTTGGTAGTCTCCTCAGCCTCGGTCATTTTGATAACAACTCTGTCTGCAAGTGGTTTAATAGTCATTTTAAAAACTCCTTTCAATTTATGCAAGTAAGATTTAACTTATTAAATTCGGGATACGGCGCAGATTTTAGCACTTTAAGTCCGAATGTGTTAGCACTCGTTCTTTTTGAGTGCTAATTATATTTTACCAACATTTCAGCAGAAATCAAGTGTTTTCACAATATTTTCAATTATTTTGGCATATTGTACAAACAAGCATATATTTTTTATTTCTGATTTTACATATTTACACAACAAACCGGCTAATATATAATGATATTCCATTTTAGACATGACACATTACAAAAATGAACTTTTTATTTTTTATTTTTAAGCATAAAAGCAATATTTTGTTAAATTTACAAATAGGACATTATTCAGAAATTATATGTTCATTTATTGCAGTCCATGTTTTGGTATAATTTAAACGTGTAATTATATAAAAATATTTGCTGTTGTCTTATGCTGAATGACGCAGAATAAGTTTCAGTATCACACTCCACTATGTTCTGCTGCTCTTACGGCATAGTCTGCAAAACCGACAAGCGCACGGAACGGCATTTTGAAAGGATGGTCTAATATGTCACTCGGAAAAGTTTTAGTAGTTGACGACGACAATAATATCTGCGAGCTCCTCAAGCTTTACCTCGAAAAGGAAGGCTACGGTGTTATCATCTCTCACGATGGCGATGAGGCTGTTGTTAAATTTAATGCACTCAAACCCGACATTGTACTTCTTGATATCATGCTCCCCGAGCTGGACGGCTGGCAGGTCTGCCGCGAGATCCGCAAAAAATCCAATGTGCCTATCATCATGATCACCGCCAAGAGCGAGACCTTCGACAAGGTTCTGGGACTTGAGCTCGGCGCTGACGACTACATCGTAAAGCCTTTCGATACAAAGGAAGTTATCGCAAGAATCAAAGCAGTCTCACGCCGTATCGGTCAGACAAATTCAGAGTCCGAAGTCAAGGAAGTCCGCTATGACAAGCTCGTTGTAAATATGACAAGATATGAGCTTCGCGTTGACGGCAAGGTAATGGATACTCCCCCCAAGGAGCTGGAGCTTCTTTTCTACCTCGCTTCAAACCCCAACAGAGTTTATACCCGTGACCAGCTTCTCGATGAGGTATGGGGCTTTGAGTATTACGGCGACTCCAGAACTATCGACGTCCACATCAAGCGTCTCCGTGAAAAGCTTGAAGGCGTTTCGGAAAAATGGGCACTCAAGACAGTATGGGGCGTAGGCTACAAGTTTGAAGCCGAAGAGGACGCTAATGCGTAAAAGCGTTTTTAACGAGTTCTTTTGTCTGTGTGCCGCAGTATTTTCGGCAGCGGTAATATGCATAGGCGCAGTTCTTCTGGTCGTTTCCTGCGAGCATTACAAAGCCGACAGGTTTGACTTCCTTTCAAGGAAATCCGGCGTGCTGCTTGACGCAACCTTTTCGTCGGCAGAAAAAAACGGTGGGATCAATACTGAAGAACTGAAAGATATCTATGGCATGATGTCGGAATACATCGGTTCGGATATTACACTTATTGATTCAGACGGCGTTGCTTTGGTATGTTCCGAGGCATCGCCGTGTTCGCATACAGACAAAAAAATCGAAAAACCGACACTTGACCGAATTACGGAGAACGGTCTGTACGAGCTTAGCAGTCTTGACGGCTTTTACGATGATGATTACTTTATATATTCTCAGAAAATAAGCTTTGGCGGCAAAAAATACTATATCCTGGCAAAGCTTTGGGTAAACAATCTGCCCGAATATATGCTTGGGATAACTGTTACGCTGGTTGTTGCCGCAGTAGTAATTATGTCGGTAGCGCTGATAATAGTATATACCTCAACTAAGCGGCTGCTTACTCCGGTCAGAGAAATGACCATGGCTGCAAGACGGTTCGGCGAAGGCGATTTTTCACAGAAGCTTCATATTTCCGATGAGAACGAACTGGGATTTCTTGCAAATTCCCTTAATGAAATGGCTGCCTCGCTGGAGGAAATAGAAGAAACCCGAAAAAGCTTTATTTCAAACGTTTCCCATGAGCTGAAAACGCCTATGACCACTATCGGAGGCTTTATCGACGGTATCCTTGACGGCACTATCCCAGAAGATCAGCACCGTCATTACCTGAAGATCGTGTCCAAGGAAGTAAACCGCCTTGCAAGGCTTGTCCGCTCAATGCTTAATATTTCAAAATACGAAGCAGGCGAGCTTAAACTTTCCACAGAGGATTTTGATATCCTGCCGTATATAGTTCAGACCCTTATGAGCTTTGAAAAGCGTATTAAGGAAAAGAATATCGATATTCAAGGACTTGACACAGACGCATTCCGCATAAACGCCGACCCCGACCTTATCCAGCAGGTCATTTACAATCTGATTGAAAATGCAGTTAAGTTTGTTAATACAAATGGTTATATCAGATTTGTATTCTACGAAGAGGAAAACGGTATGCGCAGCGTTTCAATAAGAAACAGCGGAGACGGACTTAACGAAAAGGAAATTTCCAAGGTATTTGAACGTTTCTACAAAACCGACGAGTCAAGGGGTATAGATCCCGGCGGAGTCGGTCTGGGACTTTCTATCGTCAGCTCGATCATAAAGCTGCATGACGGAAAAATTGTCGTTACAAGCGAACCGAAGCAGTATGCGGAATTTACATTCAGCCTGAAAAAAGCGCTGAACGACCGCAGATAATCACCTACCATAAACGGAGGATCTTAATGGACAATAATTTTGATGAAAACAAGACATCTGTACCCGAAACCGAAGGCTCCGCCGGACCGGATACCGGCTCTCAGCATGCTCCTGACGGACAAACAGCTGTTAACGGAAATATTCCGCCGATGCAGCAGCCAATGCCGCAGTACATTCCGCAGCAGAATATGCCGAATATGCAGGGTATGCCGAATATGCAGTATAATCCTATGGGAGCTTATCCGCCTCCCGTGCAGCAGTTTACCGGCGGAAATCCTCCGAAACAGAAGAAATTTTCAGGCGGATGCTTCTGGGGTCTGATCTCGTTTATCATAATTCTCATTGCCGCCGTTGTGCTGCTTTCTATCGGTATCGCAAAGCAAGGCAGCAAGGATAACGGTCAAAATGATGATTATTCCAATATCACACAGACCCAGAACGCAGAACAGCCGGCAGCTGCTCCGGTAGTGCTTTCCACCGCCGAAAAGCCGGTGCTTGAAGAAGAGTATTACCGGAACGAAGAAACCGGACTTCTTACCACGGTAGGGGTTGCAAAGGCTGTACTTCCGTCGCAGGTACAGGTCAAAATTTTTGATGAAATACCATATGCGCCTGTTTCAACAGGTTCGGGGATCATAATTACGTCAGACGGATACATTCTCACAAACGCTCATGTTGTAGATGGAGCAAAACAGATATCCGTACTTTTTTACGACGGCACCGAAAGCGAAGCCGAGATCGTCGGCATGGATAAAAAAAGCGACCTTGCCGTTATCATTGTCAACAGAACAGACCTTGTTCCGGCACAGATAGGCACATCTTCTTCCCTTGTGATAGGCGAAGAGGTCGCTCTTGCAGGAGCAGGCGGCGGCTTTGAAAATACAGTAACATACGGTCACGTTACAGGTCTTGGGCGTGAGATAAACACAGACTATATCAGCAGCTCAACGATACTCTGCATTCAGTCTGATGCAGCTCTCAACCCGGGAAATTCAGGCGGAGCGCTTGTAAATATGTATGGTCAGGTAGTCGGCGTTGCGGTCGCACTGATGAATCATGAAAAATATGAAAACATCGGATTCAGCATTGCAATTGACGATGCAGTACCTATTGCCGAGGATCTGATAGCATACGGATATGTTACCTCGCGCACAAAGGTCGGCATAAGCTATGTTTCCATAGGAGATGCCACTGCAAGTGAATACGGCTTGCAGGCAGGACTTTGCATAATGAGCATTGACCCGTCATGCGATGTGGCAAACGCAGGATTGAAGCCTTACGATATTATTACCGAAATGGACGGAGTAAGAGTCTACGGCGCAGAGGAGATCGCAGATATACTTTCGGGAAAAGTTCCCGGCGACAAGATCACGCTTACTGTTCTGAGGAAAAAAATAACGGGAGATATCGAGATATTACATAAGGAAATCACACTTGCAGCAGATACCTCATCGATATCGGGTTATTCGATCTCAAGCGAAGAAACGGATTATTTCAGCCGTGATATTATTAATTGATATTGCTGCAAAATAAAACCTGAGAAGAACGAGCTTCTCAGGTTTATTTTTATACTAAGGAAACGCTTTTCCTCAAAGACGCTGCCCATATCAGCATTACTGCGCCAAGAACAGCAAGTGAACATCCTATACGGTAAAGGTCAGGAGAGATCACATCTGCGGCACATTTTGCAAGATTGCGCACAAGCCTGTCCTGTCCCGAAAACGGGAACTGCACAGAAAACAGGAATGTCGCCGCCAGTATGACAGCTCCTCCGGAAAGTACAGCGCCGCCGCCCCATGCAAGAGTCCGCGTTCCTCGTTTATTTATTGCTCTCAGCAGCGGAAGCATTGCAGCCGCCAGCGCAGCAGCACTGACTATAAAAGGTACTGAGCTGAACAGTCTGACTGCCGCAAGGCCGTTTTCTCCGACAGCAGCTTCAAAATTTGAGGCAGAAAGCTTGTCAAGCTTAGGCTGAAGCCTGTCTATTTCGGAAAATGCCAGGTCTATATCATGCTGTGAAAGCGGTTTTCCCATTGCATTGTCTATCAGACCGAGATTTTCGCTGAAAACTCCTTTTAACTTTTCCGAGGTAAGCTTTTCGGGAATTTTTCCGCTTCGTATAAATTCGGCATAACCGGTAAGCTGCGATGTAAGAAAATCCCGTATCGTCGATGCTTCATATATAGTCCTGATATCTTCGCGTGTAAGTCCCGTACCCTGCGACATAACGTAAATAGCTTCCTGAACGGTCGCGCCGTCGTCTACAGCATATCTGCCGTCTGTGATGACCGTCTGCGACGCCGGAAGACTCATAATATCTATCCTATCGGCAAATGCGGCTATATTTTCATTGTCGGTAATAAGCCGCAAAGCTGCTGCCGAAGCCGACATCAAAATAAATGCAAACATAAAAAACGCAGTAATAAGCGAGCCTGTAAACCTTGCCGCACCTGAAACGGAAAGGACCTTCTTCTTTTTTATTACGGGAACAGCAATATCCTTATCGGCAGAAAAAGGCTTTTCGGGAAGCTTCCTTACAAATTCGGAGCTTTCATTTTTTTCAGCTTCTGAAGAACTTTCCGGAACGTTTTCGGGAATAAGCGGTTCAAAGACAGTCTGTTCCGAAGCCTGCTCATACGGAACAAGGTCTGCTCCGCAGCTTATACAGCAGGTCATTTTTTCGTTATATTCCTTTCCGCAGTTAGGGCAAATCATTTTCATCAATCCTTATCTTTTTGGAATATTATGGGCATTACAATAATATAATATACCA
>JBJESH010000029.1:0-1586 GCA_051882695.1 Oscillospiraceae bacterium
AGTTCTGGAAAACCATCGCAATATCTCTGTCCTTAGGAGCAACGTCGTTTACGAGGCGGTCGCCGATATAAAGCTCGCCCTCTGAAATTTCCTCAAGACCTGCGATCATACGGAGAGTAGTAGACTTACCGCATCCTGAAGGACCAACGAGGATAATAAATTCCTTGTCTCTGATTTCAAGGTTTACGTCTGAAACGGCAACAACGCCGCCGGGGTACTTCTTATAAATGGATCTGAGTGATAAACTTGCCATTCTGTACGGACCTCCCAAAAAAATTAGTCTTGCCGACATACTTTCGGCTATGTTAATATAATACCAAATTTTCATTATAAATTTCAAGTTGCTTATTAACTAAACTTATAAAAACTTATTTATTAAGTTTGACGAAAAATTAACATCCTGCGAATTTATCCCGAAAAACCGTTATGCTTTTGCATAAATCTTTTCGATTTCTTTGTGCATAATTTCGCGGCACTCTCCCGGAGCAAGCTTTTCGTCCAGATCAAGACCGCCCATGCTTATCCGTTTCAGGTACACAATTTTGTTGTCTGCCGCCTCAGCCATGCGTTTTATCTGATGATACATACCCTCATGCAGGGTAATAAAAACCTCTTTCGGATTTTCCGTAATTTCAAGTACCGCAGGAAGACACACATCGCCGCCGTCGATCTTCATTCCGGAAGCAAAAAGACCGATATCGCTTTCACGGGCAGGCTTTTCAAGTACGGCAAAATATTTTTTGTCAACGTGCTTTTTGGGGGAAAGTATCTCATGAGCAAATGCACCGTCATCGGTAATAAGCACAAACCCCTCGGTGTCCTTATCAAGGCGGCCGGCAGGGAATAGTCCTGCCCTGCGAAGCTCCTGCGGAATAAGCTCCAGAACGGTTTCCGAGAGCTTGTCTCTTGTGGAGCATACTACACCGGCAGGCTTGTTGAGCATAATATAGATATGCTTTCTGTACAGAACGGGCTTGTTCTCCGATTCGATGAGATCATTTACGGGATCGACTTTCATATCGAAAAGCTTTGCAGTTTCGCCGTTTACGGTAACAAGGCGCTTTTTGATAAGCTCCTTTGCATCAGCACGGGAGATATTCAGCTGATTGGACAGAAATCTGTCAAGGCGAACAGCTTCGGAGCCGGATTTTTTGGGCATGGGTATCACCTCTTTAATAAATGCAGGATTTGGAATAAAAAAAATCGGAATTATGGGATTGACTTTGCAGACTGTTTCCGTCACTTTTAAGCTAAATTAAAGTTTAATATAATGCGTAATGCATAATTCGTAATGCGTAATTATTGTAGGGGACGGGTTTCCCGTCCCTAAAACCAGCGCAAATTAATTAGCGCACTATTTCTAATAGTGAACAGCGAAGCGACTAAAGCTGGTCCAGCGCAAAACGAACGCAAGCGTTCGTTTCCGAGTTTTTTCGCTTTGCGAAAAAACGTCGGAGAATAAAAAGTTCGCCAGCCTTTCAAGGCTGCAGAGTTCTTAGGGGCAGCGCCCCTAAGTCGCTCGTCGCAACGAGCGAAATTCCTTCCTCGCCCGCAGGCGTCAAAAAAACGGAGCAAGGGGTGAGAAA
>JBJESH010000030.1:0-4244 GCA_051882695.1 Oscillospiraceae bacterium
TAAATTACGGAAAGGGTGCAGGCTCAGCCTGCAAATTCTTGTTTATTTAAGAAATCATCAGTCCAAGAATTGTAATACTCTTGTCTTCGCTGCCCTCGGCAGGCTTGATCTCAATCGTATGCTTTGCAACCTCGTTTGTAAGAGTGATCTGCTTTGTGTTTCCGTAGTTGCCCCAGCCGCCTGTAAAATCAGCTTCAAGCTTGCCCTTGCGCTCACCGTCAACATAAACCTCATAGGTTCCGCTTTTTCCGTCCGTCGTACACATAAAGAACACGCCAAAATTCCTGCACTCAACATCAAATGTGAGCGAGCCGCCGGAAACAGTCTTCCAGTTGTTGTGGAACTGGTCGTAAAAATCCTTTTCAACTACCTCAAAGCCCTCAGAGGATGTCGCAGTAATATCCGCTGCGCTGTACATCCTTGCATTTGCAAAATAGTCCTTAGTGTAGCCCTCGGCAGTAAATGCCGACGGTTCTTCGGTTATGGTATCAAGCTTGTCATATACACTGTCAAGATAGCGGCTTAAAATCTGACCGATAATGCTGTGTCCTGCATCGTTTGGATGAATATTGTCGGGAGAGATATCCTTCCAGCTGAGAGTTCCTGTTGCCACTTCCGGATATACCGCATCATGATAGCTTATCATAGGCAGGTCATATGCTGCGCCGATCTCCTTGTGGACATCCTGAAGGCTCGTACCGTCCTCCATTGTTGTAAAGAGAAGCATTACGGCAGGGTTGCTTTCATATGAAAGAATTTTTCTCACAAGGCTGTCGTAGGAATACTTATTCATAGTTTTATCGGTATCGTTTACCGAAAATTCCACGATGACCACATCGGGAGAATATGCAAGAAGCTGGTCGTCAACACGGTGTACGCCTAAGTAGCTGTTTGTGCCGCCTATACCTGCGTTGACAAATTCAATATTTCCGTCGGGAAACTTTTCAAGCCACCAGTTATAGAAAAGCGAGGCGTAGCAGTTTGATGTGCTTGATGCGCTGCTTCCCTGCGTAATAGAGCCTCCGATAACTCCCACTGTAACTTTTTCGCCGTTCTGAGCTTTTTTCATAGCGTTTGCAAGGCGAGCAAGATTTCCCTCGCTCATAATTGCTCTTCCGTACATTTTATCAGACACGCCGCTTGCAAGGTCAACGGGAACGCCGGGATCAACTGCGTTTACATCCGCTGCTGTCGTAACAGCAACAGGAGACTGCACTTCTGAAGCGGTTGTTTCTTCGGAATCACTTCCGTTTTCTCCGCAGCCTGTAAAAATTGCTCCGCAAAGGGCAGCTGCCGCAATAATCGAAATATACTTTGAAGTATTATTTTTCAAAATTATCAATCCTTTTCTCTATTGTTTTTTCAAGTGAATCAAGATATCCGACAACGAAAATTGCCGCAGAATTACAGTAAATAGTCGTTTCATTGGTTGAAAAGCTATAGCTTATGTCGTAATAGCACTTTGCCGGAGGAGCCTCGGACGGGATATTCCACTGGATAAAATCATCCTGAGACTGCTTACTGGGGCCGCACACAAGAAGTCCCGGAACAGGCTCTTCAATATCGTCCGCTTCTGACGGTCTGTGATGCGGATGCTTTACGGATTCGCTTCCGAAGCCCGTAACATAGCATATACCCATAGGATTTTTTCCAAGGATATAATTCATCTGTTCGCAGACTGTCTGCAAATATTCTTCGCAGCTGAAAATTTTATACGCCAGTATCAATGTGATACTGTCCGTCATTGAATACATATTGCTTCCGCGGATATAATCGTCGGGAGACTTAGCTGTGCCGTATCCGCTCTTTTGGCTTAAACTGTAAAGATTATCTGCTTTGATTCGTATCTGCACACGAAGCATCTGCTCAAGATGGCTGTCCTTAGGCTGACTTCCGAACAGATACGATATCGCTCCGAAGCCGCCGTTGTCACGGCTGATAAAGCCTGTGGCACTGATACGTCCGCAAAGCTCATGGATACGGTCATGGAACAGCTTATCGCCTGTAGTTTCATAAAGTTCGCATACCGCCCAGAACATATCGTCGTCGAAATTATAATCATAGAAGTCGCCTGCCGCACTGAAAGCGACTAGCGGCGGGTTTTCAAACGGGACAAACTTCGGGTTGTTCATAAGCCATATCCATGCATTGATGGACGCTTCGTGCAGTCTGTTTGAAAAATCAGTATCAAAATCACGGTAAATTCTCGAAGCAAGGGAAAACACAGCGCATGCGCATGCTGTAGCCTGATGCGAACGCGGAAAAACATACTGTTCAGAATTATCATCCTCAGGCATAACAAAAGAAATGATCTCCGCTGATGCAGACTTATGATAAACTCCGCCGTCCCGTGCCTGCATTTTAAGAAGCCATTCAAGACCTATGCGGCATTCATTAAGGATATCGGGAATGCCGTTTCCCGACTCGGGAATGTCGGTCATATCGTTAAAGCTTTCGGGAAACAGCTTGTAAGCATAAAGCAAGTGTCCGAGAGTAACACAGGTGCAGACGGAAAATTTTCCGTATCCGCCGGAATCGTGCCAGCCGCCGCTGACGTCAAGCCGTTTTGACGGATTTTCAAACAGCGGAACAAAATCGCTGTGACATTTTCCATGGGCATAATCACCTGCAAAGCGTTTTTCGTGTGCACCGCACCTGTTGTAATATATTCCTTTCAGCAAGCCTGTTTTCAATTTTTTATATGGATGCTCCGAGATCTCAAACACGCAGGATTTCTTTCTTCCGGCTTTTATGTAAAAATTTCCGCACATATTAAATGAGGAAAAATCGATAGGCGAAACCGTATCGTGTGAGGATGGGTCAAAAACGGAATCTCCTGTCAAACCGGAAAACATTGTTTTTCCGCTTTTTGCGTCAACGATCTGAAACGACTCTGCCGTACCGACGAATGCAGCGGTCTTAGGCATACTGCTGATATATCCAAGCTGGTTAAGTACGATTTTTTTACTCATTCCGTTTTTCGCCCCCTTGCGTTTTATTGTTAAAACAATTATACATTATTTTATTCCAAAAAGTAATAAGCTTTTTTATAGCTTTTTTAACTTATTTATTAATTATCACTTGCCAAAGCTGAATTAATGTGCTAAAATTACACTAAAATATATTTTTCTGCCGAAAGGACTCAGATAAAAATGAAGATCACGCACAACGATGAAAAAATTATTTATATGGGAAGAACCGATTCCTATCCCGATGAAACAAGGCTCTTCTATGCAGGCTCTCAGGCAATCGTAAAATTCCGCGGCACAAGGCTTGATGTAACTTTCAACAGCACCTCATACTGGGGAAGTCTTTGCCTTGGAGTTGTTGTTGACGGAGAAATGCGCGGCATACCTCTTTCATATGATAACAACCGCAAGGATATAACCGTTGCCGCAGCGGAAGGTCTTGCAGACGGCGAACACAGTGTTATTATTTACAAGCGTCATGCGGCAAATCAGAGCCTTTCGATAAAAGGCTTTGAAACAGACGGAGAATTTCTTGCTCCCGAACCTCTGCCCGAAAGGAAAATTGAGGTATACGGCGACAGCGTTTGCGCAGGCGAGGTCATTGAAGCATATGATTATACCGAAAAATGCGACCCCGAGAGTCACGACAGCAAGTACGACAACGTATGGAACAGCTTTGTCATGCAGACTGCAAGAAATCTGAATGCACAGATACACAACATTTGTCAGGGCGGCATTGCGCTTTTTGACGGCACGGGATATTTCCATTCGCCGGATTATATCGGTCTTGAAAGCGTGTACGACAAGACCTGCTACTTCCCCGAGGGCGGCGAGCCTACACAGTGGGATTTCAGCCGCTACACTCCCGATATTGTAATTATTGCGATAGGTCAGAACGACAAGCACAACGGCAGAACAGACAAGGACGATATCGACATTGCAGACCCCTCCTACCGCAGCGAGTGGAAAACCGCTTACATAAAAATGGTGCGTGAACTTGACAGGCATTACGGCGGAGCAAAATTCGTGCTTACTACGACGATACTCATGCACGACCCCGAATGGGACAAGGCTATCGACGAGATAAAGGACGAGCTTTGCGGAATGGGCATAAAGGCTTATCACAATATGTTCAGCCGCAACGGCGCGGCAACTCCCGGACACCCAAGGCTTTCCGAGCATAACGAAATGGCGGCGGAGCTTACCGCTTTCATAGAAAAGAACGTGCTGTAAATTTTCAGAATAAACAAAAACGGCTGACGCAGGTTTTTCGCC
>JBJESH010000030.1:4344-6257 GCA_051882695.1 Oscillospiraceae bacterium
TTAGCCTTGTCAGCGCCCTCCTTTGCAACTACGAAGCATTCTCTGATGTGCTTCTGACGGGTAGTAAGCTCGGGATTTGAGCCGCTGCGTACAGCTTCGATAGCCGCTTCAACGGGGATAGTATACTGCTTTGCATCTGCAACGCCCTCAACGCGTCTGATAGCGTCGGAATGTCCCTGTGAAACGCCCTTGCCCCAGAAGGTGTAGTCCTTGCCCTCGGGAAGAATACAGCTGCCGTAAAGTCTTGCTACTGAGAACATACCGGGATCCCAGCCCACGGAAATAATGCTTACATTGCCGCCCTTTTTAGCAGCTTCATCAACGGCAGCGAAATACTGGGGAATTTTTGCGTGAGTGTCAAAGCTGTCGATAGTACAGAACATTTCGGCAAGCTTCGATCCCTGAACAGGAAGGTCTGTAGCGCTTCCGCCGCAGAGAATAAGCACATCAATGTCATTTTTATGGTCTGCAATATCGTCCATTGAATAAACGGGAACACCTTCCGTCATAATTTTCAGGTCTGACGGGTTACGGCGTGTGAAAACGCAGGCAAGCTCAGTGTCGGGATTCTGTCTTATTGCCAGTTCTGTTCCCTTTCCAAGATTTCCATAGCCTGCTATACCTATACGAATTTTGCTCATTTTTATCAAATCCTTTCTCCCTATTGCATTAAATGAAGCGGCACATACTGTTCACTTGCACCGTTCACAAAAGATACAATAGAATTATATCACATTTTGCAGGATTTGAAAAGAGATTTTGCAAAATTTATTAAAAATTTTTTTGGAAAATAATTTTATTTCACATTATATAAATCTATATAGAATAATATTATTTACGTTTAGTATAGTATATAATATTTTTTGCTATTTGTATTATAGCAGTAGGTGCAAAGGCAAGCAGGACTATTGCACAAATCATTTTGCCCGATAATGCGGTTATGCCGAAAATTCCGTGAACGGGAGTTATAAACAGAACCGCTGCAAGGAAGCATACTCCTGCAAGGAATGCCCAAACGCTGAACGGGTTGCTTCTGAAGCCAAGAACATTTACAGGCTCTTTGCCGCGGCAGTTTGCACAATGGAAAAGCCTTGCAAGGCACAGGGTCGCAAATGCCATTGTGCTTGCCGCAGCAGCGCTCTGTGCAAGACCTATATGATAAGCTACAACCGTTGAAACCGTTATGAGTGCTCCCATAACAGCCGTACTGAGAAGAAAGCTTTTATCCATTATGCCCTCTCCGCTTTTTCTCGGCTTGTCGTCAAGCAGATTTTTCCCCGCCTTTTCCATGCTTATCGCAATTGCGGGAAGAGAGTCCGTCAGCAGATTGATAAACAAAAGCTGCACTGCGGTAAAGGGTGCGGCAAGTCCCAGAATGACCGTATACAATACCGTAAGGATACCTGCCAGATTGCCTGTCAGCAGAAACTTTATGCTGTTTTTGATGTTAGCATAAATGCTTCGCCCGTTAGCAACCGATTTCACTATCGTTGCGAAGTTGTCGTCGGTAAGTATCATAGCCGCTGCGTCCTTGCTGACCTCGGTTCCGGTAATGCCCATTGCAACGCCTACATCCGCTTTTTTCAGCGCAGGAGCGTCGTTTACTCCGTCACCCGTCATTGCAACTACGTTGCCAAGCTTCTGCCAGAGCGTAACTATCCTGATTTTGTGCGCAGGACTTACTCTTGCATAAACGCTTACCTTAGGGAGAATTTTCGTCAGCTCATCGTCTGTAATTTTCTCCAGCTCCGCACCGTCAAGAGCAATATCACCATCACGGAAAATCCCTATCTCCTTTGCAATAGCAGTTGCGGTGGTTTTGTGGTCGCCTGTTATCATAACAGGTTTTATACCTGCTCTTATACAGTCTGCAACGGCTGACTTGCTTTCATCACGGGGAGGGTCAGTCATTG
>JBJESH010000031.1:0-6247 GCA_051882695.1 Oscillospiraceae bacterium
TGTTATCTTGAAGGATGAGAAAGGCAGGTATGCAGCAAGAGGAAACCGCAATATAAAGATAAACGGCGAGAACATAAAGCCCTTGCTTGCAGCAGTAGAAAAGCTGCCGAATGTAACAGTGCTGAACAGAGTGAACGTTATTGATTTTTCAGTCCGTGACAATAAGATAAACGGGGCGTTTGCAGTAGGCATTGAAAACGATACTTTCTACGTTATCGAGGCAGGTGCGGTAATTATCGCAACAGGCGGCGCCGCAGGTCTGTACAAGCCTAACAATCCCGGCTTTTCACGGCATAAAATGTGGTATCCACCGTTCAATACCGGCGCAGGCTATGCGATGGGAATAAAGCACGGTGCTGAAATGACAACATTTGAAATGCGCTTCATTGCTTTGAGATGCAAAGACACAATCGCTCCTACCGGAACACTTGCTCAGGGCGCGGGAGCAAAGCAGATAAATTCCCTTGGGGAGGTGTACGAAACAAAGTACGGTCTTACTACTTCCGAGAGAGTTTACGGCACGGTGACGGAAAACATAGAGGGCAGGGGTCCCTGCTACCTGAAAACCGAAGGTATCTCTCCCGAAACCGAGGAGTCGCTTTTAAAGGCGTATCTTAATATGGCGCCGTCCCAGACGATAAAGTGGATAGAAAGCGGAAAGAAGCTTTCCGAACAGAACGTTGAAATAGAGGGAACGGAGCCGTACATTGTAGGCGGTCATACCGCAAGCGGATACTGGGTAGATACCAACCGCGCGACTACTATAAACGGTTTGTTTGCGGCAGGGGACGTTGCAGGCGGCTGTCCTCAGAAATACGTTACGGGCGCTCTTGCAGAGGGTGAAATTTCAGCAGCTTCGGCTGTAAAATATATTGCGGAAAATACGGCTGATACTATTGATGAAAGCGACATAAACGCTCACATTGCGGAAATTGAAAATTTCATGGGAGAAAATCATTCCCGTTTCACAACAGAGCAGCTTGAAGAAGCAATGCAGACGGTCATGGATTCCTATGCAGGCGGTATAAAAACAAATTACCGTTTCAGCGAAAAGCAGCTGGATATTGCCGACTATAAGATAAGACAGATCGAAAAGCTTTCGGAAGATCTTCATGCAGAGGATTTTCAGGAGCTTATGTATATATACGAACTGCGTGAACGTCTTGTAGTGTGCAGAAGCGTTATTGCGCATCTGAAAGCCAGACATGAGACACGCTGGCACAGCTTTGCGGAAAATCTGGATCATCCTGAAAAGGACGACCTGAACTGGAACAAATATGTGAACTCCCGTCTTGAAAACGGCAAGATAAAAATTATACTTCGGGAGCTGACAAAGGAGGGACAGCGTACTTATGAGCATAGCAATTGACAAAAGCAAATGCGTCGGCTGCGGAAGATGCCATGAGGTATGTCCCGGAACGCTTATAAAAATCGGCGCCGATAAAAAGGCGTATATAAAATATCCAAAGGACTGCTGGGGCTGTACCTCCTGCATAAAAGAGTGTCCCGTATATGCAATAAGCTTTTATCTCGGAGCAGATGTCGGCGGCATGGGCAGCATGGTGCATACCGAAAAAAAGGACGGTCTGCTCTGCTGGATAATTGAACGTCCCGACGGAGAAAAAACAGAAATTGATATTGACCCGAAAGAATCAAATAAATATTAGGAGGAAAACAAGGTGAGCGAATTTTCACATCTTGACGAGCTTGAAGCGGAAGCTATATACATCATTCGCGAGGTAGCGGCAGAGTGCGAAAAGCCTGTTATGCTGTACTCAATAGGAAAGGACAGCTCTGTAATGCTTCATCTTGCCATGAAAGCGTTTTACCCCGAAAAGCCGCCTTTTCCGTTTCTCCATGTAAATACTACATGGAAATTCAGGGAGATGATAGAGTTCCGCGACAGGATCGCCGAAAAGCTTGGCATTGAAATGCTGGAATATATTAACGAGGACGGCGTCCGTCAGGGTATAAATCCTTTTGACCACGGCTCGGCATATACCGATATTATGAAAACACAGGCGCTTAAACAGGCGCTTAATAAATACGGCTTTACGGCTGCATTCGGCGGCGGCAGACGGGATGAGGAAAAATCCCGTGCAAAGGAGAGAATTTTCTCATTCAGAAATGCTGCTCACGCATGGGACCCTAAAAATCAGCGTCCCGAAATGTGGAAGCTTTACAACACCAAGATAAACAAGGGCGAAAGCATAAGAGTTTTCCCGATCTCCAACTGGACAGAAAAGGATATCTGGCAGTATATCAAGAGGGAAAATATTGATATTGTGCCGCTGTATTTTGCAAAGGAACGTCCCGTGGTTGAGCGCGACGGCAACCTTATCATGGTGGACGACGACCGTTTCCCACTGAGAGATGGCGAAGTGCCGCAGATGAAGTCGGTACGGTTCAGAACTCTCGGCTGCTATCCGCTGACGGGCGGTATCGAGTCTAAAGCGGATACTCTTGATGAGATTATCGAGGAGACCCTCAGCTCGGTGTCCTCCGAAAGAACATCGAGAGTCATCGACAACGAAGCGGCAGGAAGCATGGAGCGCCGCAAAAGGGAGGGCTATTTTTAATGAAAGGGTTGCTTAAATTTATAACCTGCGGCAGTGTTGACGACGGAAAATCCACCCTTATCGGGCATATCCTGTATGACTCAAAGCTGCTTTACGCCGATCAGGAAAAGGCTCTTGAGCTGGACAGCAAGGTTGGCAGCAGAAACGGCAAGATAGACTACTCACTGTTGCTTGACGGACTAATGGCAGAACGTGAACAGGGTATCACAATTGACGTTGCATACCGTTATTTCACTACTGAAAACCGCAGCTTTATCGTTGCTGATACTCCCGGTCATGAGGAATATACACGAAACATGGCGGTGGGAGCTTCCTTTGCTGATTTAGCTGTAATACTTGTGGACGCTTCTCAGGGCGTACTTGTTCAGACAAGACGCCACGCAAGAATTTGCCGTCTAATGGGTATAAAATATTTTGTTTTTGCGGTAAATAAGATGGATCTTATCGGATACAGCGAAGAACGCTTCAATGAGATACTTGTACAGATATCGGAGCTTACAAAAGAGCTTTCTCTTGAAAATGTGCAGATCATTCCCCTTTCCGCAACAGAGGGCGACAATGTAACGAAAAAATCAGATAATATCAGATGGTATGACGGACCGCCTCTGCTTGAATACCTTGAAACGGTTGATATTAACTCTGATGAAAATGAAAAAGGCTTTTATATGCCTGTTCAGAGGGTGTGCCGTCCCGACCATACCTTCAGAGGCTTTCAGGGACAGATCGAATCTGGTGCAATAAGCGTAGGTGATGAGATAGTTACTCTGCCCAGCAACGAAAAGGCTGCGGTAAAGGGTATTCTTATGACCGATAAGAGCGTGCAGACCGCATATAAAGGTCAGCCTGTGACGATCTCTCTTGACAGAGAGGTTGATGTTTCAAGAGGCTGCATTCTTGCAAAGGACGCAGATATCAGCGTATATAAGCGCATCAGGGCTTCTGTTCTCTGGATGGACGACGAGGAGCTTGTTATCGGCAAGGATTATCTTGTTAAGCTTGGTACAAAGACTATTCCGGGAATACTTGCAGGTATAGAATATGCCGTTGATGTAAATACAGGCGAGCATATCAAAACCGAAAAGCTTTCCAAAAACGGAATTGCAGTATGCGATATCCTGCTTGCGGAGGCAATAGCCGCAGATACGTTTACGTCCCACAAGACCCTCGGCGAGCTTATACTTATTGACCGTGTAACGAATATGACCTCTGCCTGCGGAGTTGTGGAATCGCTGAGCGAAAAGGGCGGTTCATCTTCGGATAAGGCTTCATTTAAATATGGTGAGCTTTCCGCAAGAGGTGATATTTTTGAGGAATTTTACTATGATACAAGCAGTCTGAATGTTCTGAAATATCAGCCTGTCAAGGAGACCTATACCGTTGGCGATGAAATTCCCACATCGGGAGAAAGCTATAAATACCCGGACAGCTTTGATATTATCGTTCTTCGGGACGGTATTTCCGTAAAGGTACGCGGCAGAAGAATTACTGAAATAATTCCGACTGAAGAGTATGCTTACGGCGGAGTACCTGTTGTAAACGGCAGAGGCTTCGGAGTAAATGTTTCTTCCGACAGCGATGTAAAGCAATTCCTGAAGGAATATTCGGAAACCGATGAAAAAACTCAAAGCGGATTTTTTGAAAAATGGGTGCGTTTTGACAAATATAGAAAGGTAATTTTAAAGTCGGATAAAAGATAATATTTTAAGGTGAAAAGCAATGCTGGTAACAACAAGAGGCAGATATGCTCTTCAGGTCATGATCGACCTTGCCGAGCATTACAACGGCAGATGTATTCCCGTAAAAGACATAGCCAAACGGCAGGAGCTGTCAATAAAATATCTTGAACATATCCTGCCGGTGCTGTCAAAAAACGATCTTATTTCAGGCATTCACGGAAAAGGCGGCGGATATCGCCTGAACAGAGCTCCCGAAAAGTATAAAGTAGGGGAGATATTGCGCGCAGCCGAGGGCGGACTTGTTCCCGTTTCCTGTTTGAATGAAAGCGGAATTTCCTGTTCGGAGGATCCTGACAACAAAACGGTTATGAAAATGTGGTCTGATTTTTATAAACTTACAAATGAGTATTTCGACAGTATTACTATTGCTGATCTTATAAAAAGCGATACGGCTTTTGACTATTTTATATAAAAGCATCTCAGGGGATAATATACAAAGTGCTTTTGATATCTGTTTCAAATTCATGCCTTTGTAAACCTTTACTGCACAAATAAGTCCAAGCTTTACCTTAATTTCAGTATAAATATGTTGTGATTTAACATAGAAATACAGCAGCTAAACGTGGTATAATATTTTTAGAAAATATACTGCTTTGAAAGGCTGGTTACTTTTATGTTCAACATTGCTGTCGCACAGTCGGGCGGTCCGACAGCCGCCATCAATTCATCTCTTGCGGGAGTTTTTACCGAAGCTGTTGCCTGTAACGATATCGGAACGGTCTACGGTTCCATAAACGGTATTGAAGGTGTGCTAAGAGACGAATTTGTTGATTTGCAGAAGATACTCACTTCGGATTATGATATAGACCTGCTTATGAAAACACCGTCCACAGTCCTCGGTTCATGCCGTTTCAAACTGAAAAATCCTGATGAGGATGACAGTGATTACCGAAAGGCGGCGGAAACCTTTAAAAAACACAACATTAAAGCATTTTTCTATATCGGCGGCAACGATTCAATGGATACTGTAATGAAGCTTGACAAGTGGTTTAAAGCCAACGGCGTTGATGTAAAGGTTGTCGGAGTGCCAAAAACAATTGACAATGACGTTATGGCTACCGACCATACTCCCGGATTCGGCTCTGCGGCGAAATACGTTGCGACTTCAATGCAGGAAATTATCCGTGACAGCCGAGTATATTCCATTCCGTCGGTAACTATCGTTGAAATTATGGGGCGTGACGCAGGCTGGCTGACTGCATCTTCCTGCGTGCTTCGTGCGAACGGAGAGCCTGCTCCGCATATGATATACCTGCCCGAAGCGGAATTTTCAATAGAAAAATTTCTGGACGATATCCGCACAGCGCAGAAAAAGTATAAAGCGGTAATAATTGCCGTTTCTGAAGGCATACGCTTCGATGATGAAAAATACCTTTCCAGCGGTTTTTCATCAGAGCTTACAGACGCTTTCGGACATAAGTATCTTTCAGGCGTTGGAAAATATCTTGAAAAGATAGCAGGTGCAAACATCGGATGTAAGGTGCGTTCAATAGAGCTTAACGTTATGCAGAGATGCAGCTCGCATATTGCTTCGCTTACGGATATTACCGAGGCAAAGGAGATAGGTGCAGAGGCTGTAAAAGCAGCGCTTAAAGGCGAAAGCGGCGTGATGATGATATTCAAGCGGATAAGCAATAACCCTTACCGTGTTGAAATTGTTTCTTCTGATATTGATGGAATTGCCAACAAAGAAAAGTTTTTCCCTTCCGAATGGATCAATTCAAAGGGAAACAACGTTACCGTAGACGCATTAAACTATTTCCTGCCGCTTATTCAGGGCGAACCGGAAATTGAATACAGGAACGGAATTCCCGTTCATTTCAGATTAAATCAGTAAAAAATGACCCGAAGGAAATTTAATTTCTTTCGGGTCAGTGTTTTATACTATTTCTTAATCAACCTATAGACAAAGTCTATAGGTTGATTCCACCG
>JBJESH010000032.1:0-4854 GCA_051882695.1 Oscillospiraceae bacterium
CATTATTAAAAAAATTCCTCCAAAAGGAGTGAGTTTCTCGGGTTTAATTGCTATCCTGTGAATCCAGATACGAAGTTCCCTCACGGATTATCGTTTCCTCGCCCGTGTCCGGATCGGAATAGATCAGATTGTAGGGAACATCAAAATCCACTCCGCCGAATATATCGACAAGCACTCCGAAGCTTTCGTTGTTAAGCTTGAGGTAATAATCGGTTTTAACGCCTGTTGCCGCTTCAACAGCTTTGACCGCCTCAGCCGTTCCGCCCACGCGGTAGAATTCGTACAGAGAATTTTCCTCACCGCCTACACTTGCAAAAGTATCGGCAGGCAGCGGCAGCAGCACAAGACTCTGCTCGTCGGCTATCATACGGACCAGCATGAAGCAGCATCCGCTCATTCGCTTTTCCGAATCGAAAATAATAAGCGTTGTCTTATTGTTTTCCGCCGACGGAACATATTGCTCAAACCCTGCCATCTGTTCAAGCCCCGGCTCGGAAACTTTTTCCTCCTTTGGCTTCATTATTTCTATAAGCAGGACATATCCGATCCCGCCTATTATCAGAAGCGTGATAATGATCGTAATAAAGTATGTAAGAGCAATTTTTGTTCCTTTTCCTGCCATTTCAATAAATTCCTTTCAGATAAAATTCAAATACCGTTGAAATTAAAATTATTTGGTGATATAATAAATCTTGACCGAGACGCAGTGATATGCCAAAGAAACGATAGCTTCGCATTGACCTGCTCTTTCTAAAACGCAAGCTGCTCGTATTGACTTCTGATATCGCCTTCAAGCTTTCCGGAATCAATAGTTTTTATCTCCAGACCGCTTTGCTTTGCATAACGTATAGTCTGCCCCGTACCGCTTTTATAATCCGATACTACGGCTATAAGCTTTGCCGAACGGTCTACCATGTAACGGTTTCTCAGTCTCATGCAGTCCTGTGAATAGCTTTCACTGACATAAACTACCTCATCGGCTTTCAGCAGAATATTTCCCAGCACAAATTTATCTTTGCCCGTAAAACCGCTGCCGTGATTTCTGCACGGTGCTGCGGCAACAAGTCTTATTTCGGGATTTCCGGCTTTAAGTTCGAGAACGATCTCCCCTGCCCAAAGGTCAACTCCCCTTGCAAGACCCGTTATAAATGTATTGTACCCTTGCTCAATGCTGTCTATTATTTCTTTATACAAAATGCTTTTCAGAATGCGGATTATCTGTGAGGAATCATCTCCGCCGTCAGGAAGCTTTTCCGGGCGGTGTCCCGAAAAGCACACTGTTCTGCTTCTGTCCGGGCAAATATCATTCAGTATCTGCATTTAAAGTCCCCGTTTCGTCATAAAATATAACCGCTGTCATAAATTAACAAAATAATGCCGTTTGTTTTCCAATTAATAAATGTACAACTGCATTATAGCACAAATATTTCATTTTTACAATAGCTTTTGCAAATTGCTGTCAATTTGTAATAATTTCTGCTGTAAAAAAATTCATTTACCGGAAGGTCTGTTTTTAAAATGGAAGAAAAATTTCTGAAACGCATACGCGCCGAAATTAATCTCGACGCTGCCGAAAACAATCTGAATGCGCTGAAAAAATTTATTGACATAAATCACACTCGTCCCGCCTGCGTTATAAAAGCGGACGGCTACGGTCACGGCGACGTTGAACTTATGAAGCTGTACCAAAGCATGGGCGTGGATTTTTTCTGCGTATCCAATATTGTTGAAGCGTTGAAACTGCGCAGAAACGGATGTACGGGCGACATTTTGATCCTCAGCTGGACTTCCCCCGAGGACGCGGATATCCTTGCCCAAAACAATATTATCGGTACTGCCGTTTCAGTCGAAAACGCCCGTGAAATTTCACGCTTTGCCTCAAAACCCGTGAGAGTACATATAAAGCTTGATACAGGAATGGGCAGAGTCGGACTGTGTGCCGAAAATGCTGAAAAATGCGCCGCTGAAATTGCAGAAATTGCCGCTATGAAAAATATCTGCGCCGAGGGAGTTTTCACTCATTTTGCCGTTGCGGACAGCCGCCTTGAAGAAAACATCCGCTTTACCGAAGAGCAGAAACGCCGCTTTTTTGCCGCTGCCGATGAAGCCGAAAGGCTTGGTGTAAAGCTTATTCACAAGCATTGCCTTAACAGTGCCGGAGCAATTTATCATTATGACAGCCGAAGCACCCTTGCCCGTTTCGGTATCGTTCTTTACGGTCTGAAGCCGGATTATGCCCTTGAGCTTCCCGTTAAGCTTGAACCGGTAATGCAGCTCAAATCCGTCATTTCCCACATAAAAACCATTCACAAGGGCGACTCCGTAAGCTACGGCAGAACATACATTGCCGACAGTGACAAAGTAATTGCTACTATCCCCTGCGGCTATGCAGACGGCTACCCAAGATTGCTTTCCGGCAGATGTGAAGTTCTTGTCAAAGGCAAACGTGCAAAAGGAGTCGGAAGGATATGCATGGATCAGATGATGGCTGATATTACAGGAATTGACGGGGTTTCTGTCGGCGACGAGGTTACACTTATCGGCTGTGACGGCAGTGAAACCATTACCGCAGATGACCTTGCTGAAATTTACGGCAGCATAGGCTACGAGCTTGTCTGCGGAATAAGCAAGCGTGTGCCGAGAGTTTATATTAAGAATAACAAAATCATTCTGACGAAAAATGTTGAACAATTTTAATTATTCCTTTGATATGTCATTGTGCACAATTAACAAACAGCGGCTGATAAATACGTTAATGTAAATGTTGACAACATCTCAGCGTTTCTGATATAATTATTTCATAATGTATTTTATTTATGTACAATTTTATGAAAGGACGTTTTCTCATGAAAAATGTAAAACGAATTTTTGCGGCACTTACCGCTGTTTCAATTGTATGCGGTCTTACTGCCTGCGGCGGCGGTGAAGCTGCTGAAACGACAGTTGCCACAACAACTCAGGCTACAGTTGCCATCAAGGACGGTCCTCTTTCCGAAGAAGACGCAGATAAGATCAGCAACGTTGCTGACACTCTTACCGGCGAGCTTGAAAACAAAACTATCAAGTGGTTCTCTTTCTACGACCCGTTCCATGCTACTCCATCGGGAAACACAAAGGCTCTCTCACTTGAGCTTTTTGAAACCAAGTACGGCGGCGAGATCGAGTACGTTCAGACCACATGGCAGAACCGTTTCAACGACCTGTCAACTAAGATCATAGGCGGCGACGGAGTTGACTTTATCGCAGGCGGCGACCTGGACTCCTTCCCGAGAGGTATTGCTAACGGTCAGTTCCAGTCTTACGATGAGTATATGGATTGGGAAAATCCCCTTTGGGCTGAATGGAAAGACCTTAACGACAAGTTCCTTGTTAACGGCAAGCACTACATAATCTGCCCTCAGTCAAGCGTTGGTCAGGTAGTTGTTTACAACAGAACGACAATTGAAAGCTTCGGCTTTGACGACCCTGTCGAGCTTCTTGAAAAGGGTGAATGGAACTGGGATACATTTAAGAGCATGCTTTCCGATTACTGCGACCCCGAAGCTGAGCAGTACGGTCTTGACGGCTGGTTCAACGAGCAGCCTCTTATGCTTACCAGCGGCGTTCCCTCTGTTGAAATGCGTGACGGCAAGCTTGTCCACAATCTTAACGACCCCAATCTTGAGCGTGTTATGAACTTCATGTACGACCTTAACACATCCGGACTTGTTCTTGATAAAAACCTTTTCAGCTGGGTTGAACACCCCGAATTTATCGGCGAGGGCAAAGAGCTGTTCTATATCGGCGGTATGTATGTACTTGAAAGTGACGCCGAGATCTGGTCAAAGACCTTCGGAGACGCCGAAAATGTAATGTTCGTTCCGCTGCCTAAGGATCCTCAGTCCGATGAATATTATGTTCCGGCAGGACTTGAAGCTTATATGCTCTGCAAGGGCGCTCAGAACCCCGAAGGCGTTATGAGATTTATGGAATGTATCCTCGCTGCAAACTCTGACCCCACAACTAAGGAAATGGCTGTTGAAAAGAGGAAAAATGACTTTGGCTGGTCTGACGAAATGATCGAAATGCACGCAAAGATCACCGAAATGTGCAGTGAAAACCCTGTTTATGACCTCCATGCAGGCTGCCCCACAGACCTTTACGACATTCTTGACAGCGGCGAATACGGTATCCGTGCTGCATTTGCAGGAAACGACTGGGCAACTGTCCGTGAATCTCTTGTAGACGCTGTTGAAACCTACGTTAACGAATTTAACGCACAGCTTGATTCTGTTGCATAAATTCAAACCGATCAAGGCAATGCCGTCCACAGTACGGCACTTACACAAATAAAAATCAGCTGACGCGGCGAAAAAGCTGCGTCAGCTTTTTAATTGCAGCATATAATCAAAACTGCCATGATGCAAACTGCTTTTTCAGGAAATTTTTAAAACCTCTTCCATTTTTATAAAAAGTTTGTTATAATGTTTATGTACAACTTGTTTTTTATTTAACCGGAACAATAAATATATTTTGCGAAAGGAGTTTGCACCTTGAAATTTTTCCCGTTTTGAGGGCATAATTGATATATATGAACTTTTTAAAAAAGCTTGCCGTATCTGTCGCTGCGGCTCTGACCTTCGGTATATTTTCTCAGGTATATGCTTCTGCTGTGACCTTTACCCCCAATTTTACTGTTTCAAGCGAGGCTGCCGTTCTCATTAATCTTGACAAGGACGTTGTGGTTTACGAAAAAAATCCCACAAAGAAAATGTATCCTGCTTCGCTGACTAAGATCATGACAGCTATTGTCGTTCTCGACAATGTAAAGGATCTGGACAATACCGAATTTGAAGCTCCGCTTGTGGTCTTTGA